>JAKSBV010000470.1 GCA_022360955.1 Bacillota bacterium | reverse complement strand
GCGAGGCATTTTGCTCTTTGGGTATGTCTGAATTTGGTCCCTATGCATGTTATAGTGATTGGGTCATTGCTCAGAAAAATGCTGAGATGTGGTCCTTTGAAAGAAGCCACCAGATCGGCACTGGTGATACTGCTAAGGTAAGGGGTCAGGCTTTTATAATTTCGTTATCATAATAAAATTATAAAAGCCTGACCCCTGTTTTTGCTGAAAACGAATTGTGTTGCAAATGATGAATATTTGCGATACAATATACATATGATAGGATTGAAAGGAGCTGGAAAGTATGGCTAAAAGTGCTAGTATTAATATGCGGGTTGACCCTGAATTCAAAAAAAAAGTTGAAAAACTATTTAGTGAACTTGGTTTATCTACAACAGAGGCTATTAATATCTTTTTACACCAAGCGCTATTACAAGGTGGACTGCCTTTTGAGGTGAAAAATTATAAAAAAGCAAATTACTTTGCCGAATTACATCAATCTATTGAACAATTAGAACAAGGAAAAATTGTTATTAAAACGGTTGATGAATTGGAGGAAACGGCAAATTGAATGTAATTTTTACTGAAAAAAGCTTCTATGAATATACGGAATGGCAAGCAAAAGACAAGAAAGTAGTAAGGAAAATCAATGAGCTTATCAAGAATATTCAAAGGAACGGGATGCTTAAAGGTATAGGACAGCCTGAACTTTTAAAACATGGTCTAACAGGCTATTGCGGCCGAAGGATAAACAAAGAGCACAGATTAGTTTATGCCATGGATGCTAATAATAATTTAGTGATTGTAAAATGTAAAGGTCATTACGAATAATAAAATTTAAAAGCCTGCCCCGATTTTTTTATTATGAGAGGAAACAGTTCCCATTGCTTATGGTGATGAAGCAAAAAGAACTGTTTCCTCTATATTTTTGTTGTTGATTCTATCCTTGCAATAGAATGCATTTACACAAATAACGATGGTTCTGCGTTTTTTGTGTAAATAAAAATGCCATTTCTCATATTCAAACAGCCTTTAATTATTGCCTTTATTAGTATTTTTGCAAGCGGGTGAAAGTATTTGATTTTTACAAAAGCAAACTTGACAAGAGTGCCTTAGATGATATATAATTTTCGCATCCCCCATGGGGGGATGGGGGATATAGAAGGAGGGATGTAATGTGGCACAATGTCAAGATGTTAAAGCAATATGTGACAGGTTATCAAGAATTGAAGGTCATATCAGAGGTGTTAAGAAAATGGTGGAAGAGCGAAAGGCTTGCGAGGATATTCTGATTCAAATTGCTGCCGTAGAATCTGCTACGCATAAAGTGGGGCAGATTATCTTGGAAGATCATATTGCCGGCTGTGTAATTGATGGCATTAAAAATGGTAAGGAAGAGGAAACCTTGAAAAAACTAAAATCAGCTCTCAATAAGTTTATTTAACAGTAGATATAGTTATAATTTGAGGAGGCATATTTTGTGAAAAAAATCAATGATTTTCTTAACTCCGTGCCGATGTTAATAATTTCCGGCATATTTTTAGCAGTCAGTCTTATTGAGCATTTAGGCTTGTTGGGGGATTTTCATTTTTTTATTGACCCTGCTTGGGTTTCCATTATCATTTCAGGTTTTCCTCTTGCATATCTTGCAATTGAGCGAGTGGTAAAACAATTTTTTATCAGCTCAGCTTTGCTGATTACCATCGCTATGATTGCCTGTATCTTTATCGGTGAGATATTTGCCGCCGGCGAAGTCGCTTTTATTATGGCTATCGGTGCTTGGCTTGAGGACAGAACAGTTGAAAGAACAAAAAAAGGCATTGAAGCTCTTTTGAAATTAGTTCCGAGTAAAGGGAGACGCATTATTGCATTGCCTGATGGTACGGTTAAAGAAGAAATGGTAGATGCAAAAGACTTAAAGGTGGGTGACAACATTAGAGTTTTGCCGGGTGAAACTATCGCTGCAGACGGTAAAGTTACCTATGGTCAAACCACTGTTGACCAGTCGATAATGACGGGTGAATCGTTGCCGGTTGATAAAGCAACAGGTGATAGTGTATTCACCGGAACAATTAATGGTTTTGGCTCTGTTGATATAGAAATTACCAAAGCATTTGAGGATTCGTCATTACAAAAAATGATACAGCTGGTGAAGGAAGCGGAAAACAATAAAGCCCCAATGCAAAGGATCGTGGACAAATGGGCAGCTTGGCTTGTGCCGATCGCCTGTGTAATAGCATTTATAACTTATATCGTAACTAAGGATATTGTACGTGCGGTAACCGTACTCGTAGTATTCTGCCCTTGTGCGCTGGCGCTTGCTACGCCTACCTCGATTGTTGCCGCAATAGGTCAAGCCACAAAATTCGGTGTTTTGATTAAGTCCGGTGAAGCGCTTGAAAGAATGGGAAATATAAATACGATTGCGTTTGATAAAACAGGAACACTTACACAAGGGAATCTAATTGTTTCAGATATAATTGCATTCAATATAGACGAAAACGAGCTTCTCTTACTTGCTGCTTCCACCGAAACCCGTTCGGAGCATCCGCTTGGCAAAGCTGTTGTGTCTTCTGCCAGGCGTAAGGAATTTGCACTGAAAGAAGCAGATAACTTTGTTATGGCGATCGGCAAGGGTGTATCCGCTTCTATTGAAGGCAGACGCATTTTTTGCGGTAACGAAAAGCTTGTACAAGAAGAAAGTAATGTCACCATTAGCCAGAGCGTAAAAAACACCCTTACTGCTTTGCGAGAGCAAGGCAAGGCTGTTATCATTGTAGCGGATGAAAATACGGTGCTTGGTGTTCTTGCACTTTCTGATGCCTTGAAAAAGGAATCTGCACAGGTGATTGCAAAGCTTGCTGAAAACGGCATTACTGAAACCATTTTACTTACAGGCGACGATGAAAAGACTGCACAGCATGTAGCAAAGCAAATAGGTATCGGGAAAGTTCATGCTTCACTTTTGCCGGAGGGCAAGGTAGAAGCCGTAACCGCACTGCAAAATGACGGTCAGCTTATTTGCATGGTTGGCGATGGTGTGAATGATGCCCCGGCCTTAAAGACAGCAACTGTGGGTATCGCAATGGGAACGATGGGAAGTGACGTTGCAATTGAAGCCGCTGATATTGCTCTTATGGGTGATGATGTGACAAAAATAAGCTACATAAAACGCCTTTCAAATGCAACCATCAATACTATTAAATTTAACATTGCCGCCGCTATGGCAATAAACTTTGGTGCCATCGTGCTTTCAGTATTAGGAATGCTTACACCGGTTACAGGCGCACTTGTTCACAATGCCGGTTCGGTATTGGTAGTGCTGAATGCGGCCTTGCTTTATGACAGAAAATATCAATAATTGCACAATTCTGCGAAGGGGTCAGGCCTTTATCATTTCGTTATTGTAACGAAATGATAAAGGCCGCCCCTGTTTTTTCTAAATTTGGCGAACTTTTTTATCTACTTGACGTCTAATAAAGATAAGTACCTGTAACCTAACGTAAAAGGAGTAATCTTATGCGAAAATATCTATGTCTATTTGTTTGTATGGCTATAAGCTTGGTGCTTTTGGCAGGATGCAGCAATG
>JAKSBV010000204.1 GCA_022360955.1 Bacillota bacterium | reverse complement strand
CTGTTGGCAGACGAAAGTAAAATCACAGCCTTTAAGGAACTTGTGCAGAAGTACGATATGGAAATTAGTGCATTAAGCTGTCATGGCAATCCTGTACATCCGCAGAAGCAAATAGCGGAGAGCTTCCATAAGGACTTTGAAAAAACGGTTCTATTAGCTGAAAAATTAGGGATTAACAGGGTGATCAGTTTTTCCGGATGCCCGGGAGACAGTGAAAATTCTAAATATCCTAACTGGGTTACCTGCCCATGGCCCGACGATTTCTTGAAAATTTTAGAATATCAGTGGAACGATGTGTTGATCCCTTATTGGAAGAAAGCGGCAGCTTTCGCAAAGGAACATGGGGTCGAAAAGATCGCGCTGGAAATGCACCCGGGATTCTGTGTATATAATCCGGAAACCTTGTTGAAATTGAGAGAGGCCGTAGGAGATGTGATCGGGGCTAATTTTGACCCCAGCCATCTTTTCTGGCAAGGCATAGACCCTGTAGCAGCTATTAGAGAGTTAGGTCCGGCCATTTATCATTTTCATGCGAAGGATACGAAAATCGATGCCATGAATACGGCTGTAAACGGTGTGCTTGATACGAAGCATTACGGAGATGAGATCAAACGGTCATGGGTTTTCCGAACTGTGGGATACGGACATGACTATCAGGTGTGGAAAGACATTGTCAGCACGTTGAGAATGGTGGGTTATGATGATGTATTAAGTATTGAGCATGAAGATAGTTTGATGTCTACGGCCGAAGGATTGAAGAAGGCTGTTGATTTCCTGAAAGAAGTGATGGTTTTTGAAGACACCGGAAAGATGTGGTGGGCATAGGGTGTATTTAGTGTAGGTGAAGAAAATTGTGGAAATGACCTTATGGAAAGGGTTAGAGCCTGTTAGTGCCGCAGAGGGAGGAAGCAGCAACTGTTTGAGCGCTTTATAGATACCCAACTTTACAATCGAATTTATATTTACACAAAAAACGCAGAATCATCGTTTTTTGTGTAAATAGCATTTTAAGATTTAAAGTTGGTTATCTTTAGCGAGTTTTGCTGCGGCCCGGCGCAAGCTTACAGGCTCTTAGCCTTGGAATACCAGTTGTTGGAATAATTTTCTTCAACCAGAATTCATACACCCGTGGGCATAGGAAAAGCTTGACAGGTGTACGATTGACAATTAAAATTTAGTATGGAGATAAAAATAAAGAAATATCAGTGTTAGGAAGTGATCTTGTATGAACAAATACAGAGTGGGTATAGTGGGATGCGGCAATATTTTTCCTATGCATGCATTCCCGGTCAATCGCCTAGATAATGCGGAAGTGGTTGCAGTATGCGATGTCAAAGAAGATAGAGCAAAAAAACAGGCAGAAAAGTTTAATTGTCATGCTTACCTGGATTACAAAGAAATGATTGACAAGGCAGAATTGGATGTTGTGCATATCTGTACTCCCCACTATATGCATGCGCCGGTTGCAATTTATGCGGCAAAGGCTAAAAAGCATATTTTAACGGAAAAGCCGATGTCCATTAAGCTGGAAGATGCCGAAGCAATGATCGAAGCGGCCAAAGAAAACGGAGTGACACTGGGGGTCATCTTCCAGAACCGCTACAATCCCGGCTCCGTATTGATTAAAGAGACGCTGACAGCGGGAGCGCTGGGTAAAATTTTATCGGGCAGGGCTTTGGTAGCCTGGGACCGGTCCGATGAATACTACTCCAAAAGTGACTGGAAGGGCACCTGGGATAAAGAAGGCGGCGGTGTCGTCATTGATCAGGCCATTCATACCCTTGACTTGATGCGATGGTTTGTAGACAGCGAGATAGAACATATTGATGCCAATATCGGCAACAGATCTCATGAAAGGGTTGAGGTGGAAGATGTGGCCGAAGGGATCATTCGTTATAAGAACGGGGTTATAACGGGCTTCTATACAATCAACTACTATACTTATGATGCACCGGTCGAAATTGAACTGCATTGTGAAAAAGGGATTGCAAAAATGGAAGGTGACAGGGCTTCCATCCGTTTTAACGATGGAAGGGAATGGATTGCGGATGTAAATCCGGAGGAAGCTTTTGATTATGGCGATGGTGTGAAAAATTATTGGGGGATCAGTCACATCAAACAGATTCAGAATTTTTACGAGTGTCTGGAAAAAGGGACGCAGCCGGATATCACCGGTGAAGATGCGATCAAAACGCAGAAAATGGTTTGCGGCATTTATGCGTCGGGCAAAACAAATCAAAAGATTTATTTTTAAAATAGGGAATGATGATATGGGAAGAGCAGGGCCTTTATGTGGAGGGTTCTGCTCTTTTTTAGGATCTATAGTTATGAATTGCCGGTTTTAAATCGGTGACCTTTTTGTTAAAATAGTATTGATAAATGGTTTGCATATCCTTTAAATCGATGTTATTCGATGTTTCAAACGTTTTACACGTTTTTATTGACGCTATGGCCGATTCCTACGGTTTTAATATTACTGCGTTCTAAAGTATCTTCACAATATAAAATATTTTATGCCAATGGATTATTTGGCCTTGGCTGTCGAGGCTTTTAAGAATAGGGGGGAGCGTTGATGGGTGTATTAAATATACATGAGCTCCGGGGTAAATTGGAGCGTACTTTAATGGATGCGAAAATCGGCACAAAAATCATGGTGTATTACGGCATATTATTAATCCTTTCCATAGTGATCAGCAGTTCTTTATATCAAAAAATTAATGCTAGTATCATGGCCAATAAAGTAAGTGATGTATCGATTCAGACCCTTCATTCAATAAGCGCCAATATAGATTCACTGGTGGACTCGGTAAACAGTTATTCCAAAATGCTTTTATCCAACGAAAATGTACAGCACCT
>JAKSBV010000481.1 GCA_022360955.1 Bacillota bacterium | reverse complement strand
GCTCCTATGAATAATAAAACACAATATACAATACGCAAGAATTGAATACGGTTAATTTTTTCAAGGAATCTCATACCAAGGAAGAATCCAATACCTGCTAGAGGAATACCAACAAGCAGTGCGCTTCCTAGCTCAGCAGTGAATGCACCATTTAGATATTGGTTGAAAGCATTCCAAACATTAAGAACGCACCATAAGCTTGTCATAGTATTACGGAATTTCTTTTTATCTTTTACTGCTTCAAGTGTATAAACCGTAATTAAAGGACCACCGATGGTAAATGCACCGTGAACAATACCACCTAATATAAGACATCCGTAACGGAAAATCTTTTTACCCATTGTATCTAACACTTCAGTGACTTCTTCTTTTTTTAGAACCAATGGGTTTATAATATGTTTATGAATATTCATTAATGCAATAAGTGTAATCATAGTTCCAATAGAAATTTTTGCAGTAGTGGGACTAATTCTATAAAATAAATATTGCCCAACTAAAAGTCCTGGTGCACAAAGAATTATAATTTTAGCTAAATCTTTCCAAGAAATATTCTTTCTATCTTTAATTGCTAGATAGTATAGGAAAGGTATACAAATAATTGTACCATATGGTACCCCGACTGCTGTTCCCAATAGACCATTTGTAACCGGAGCAGCAATAACCGTACATCCAAACCCTGTAGTACCTTGAACGAAAAAACCAAAAATTTGCATTAAACCAACAAGTAAATAATCTAATTTAAAAATCATAATATTCTCCTCTAGTTAAGTATTTTCACGAGTCAAATGGACATGCAACCATATCCACTTGGCTCGGTTCTCTAACCGAAATCAATTCGGAAGCGATAATTTATAATAAATAAATGTAGTTAAAAATGAAGCTCTGTGCGTTGAATCAAATCGTTTTGTAATGGCTTGCCAAGCTCTACAAAATACGCACTGTATCCAGCCACACGTACAAGCATATCTTTGTAATCTTGCGGATTCTTCTGTGCAGCTCTCATCGTTGCAGCACTCATAATATTGAACTGAACATGCATCCCCTGCTTAGCAATATATTCATCAATAAAACTTACAAGATTGTCTCTTCCATCTATACCAGCAACAGTTTCTTCAGGGAATCTAAGGTTCATAAGAGTACCGTTAGTGGCAAGACTGTGATCAACCTTAGTCAAGGAATTTACAATAGCAGTTGGTCCGCTAATATCGTGAGAACCACCTTCAGTATGAACTGGTCCCATGTTTTCAGAGATAGGCTCCCCAGCTCTACGACCATCAACAGAAGCATTAGTAAACAATCCCATACCTACATTTGCATTTACAGAATATACACCTGGGCTAAATTCACCACCTCTAGGATTTTTTCTTCCTCTAATATGTTTGCAGTAACACTCGAATATGTACTTGAACAGTTCATCAGCATAATCGTCGTCATTGCCATAGTGATGAACCTTTGAGCTATTTACAAGAGCATAAAGCTTTTCGTGACCCTCCCAATTATCCTTAACTGATTGAAGCAGCTTTGCACCGGTACAACGCTTCTCATCGAACACAAGCTGTTTGATAGTAGCCAGAGAATCTGCACAAGTAGCAATACCACTAGCCTGTGGTCCAGTACCATTATACTTAACTCCTCCCTCTGTCATATCTTTCCCGGATTCAATACAGCCTTCAAAGAAAGCCGAAACATATGGAGTAGGTTTAACCATCCTATGAACATCATCCATAATGTTTAAACAACTACATAATTGATCACACCAGTAAGCAAACTGCTTATCAACACTTTCAATAACTTCATCAAAACTCTTATAAGTCTCTAAACTTCCTGTATTTGGACCAAGGTGCTTCCCAAGAACTCCACACTTCTCCCATCTCATACAATGAGAACCACAATCTAGACAACGGCCTCCATTTAAAACCATCTCCATTATCTTAGCTGTATTTACATAACCTGCACCTTGCCAACCAAACTCTTTTCCTTGAAGATCTGGCTCTACACAACCTACAACGCAATACTCTCTTGCTTCTTCAAGTGTTACGCCCTTTCTTAACATAGCTTTAATTGCTGGACCATCATTGAATATCTTGGGATGTCCATAACCCGCTCTGATACACTCAACAGTTTTTATCTTTAATTCATAAGGTGTATTTTTATGCATACGTACACAAACCCAAGGATTCATCATACGTGTATGAGCAAAAGCTTCTAGCATCATCATAGTAAGATCATTCGTGGCATCATTACCATATCTATCTACTCCACCTATAGTAAGACTCTCACCGCCAAAACCACGTCCATTACGTACCTTTACAGTTCCCTTATCCTTTAGTTTAGTAGGATTGTTCATCTTTACATATTGCACTTCTATAAGCTCAAGGATGAATTCCTTGCTAATAGTATTATTTTTCATATCAGCTTCATAGAATGGATATAGCCATTGATCCATACGACCGTATGAAATAGAGTGACCATTACCTTCTATTTGGATAAGTGTTGTTGCAAAGTTAAATAACTGTAAAGCTTGCCAGAAAGTTTTTGGTGCATCTCCTGCTATTGCATGACAGTTAGCTGCCATAGCTTCAAGTTCTTGCTTTCTCGTGACATCAGCTTCTTCTACTGCCATAGCCTTAGCTAGTTTTGCATAACGAGTGATGTATTTTTTAGGGAATT
>JAKSBV010000475.1 GCA_022360955.1 Bacillota bacterium | reverse complement strand
TGAGCGGATTTCCGTCATCGCAAGCTCTAAATAGCTCAAAATCCAATCTCCCTTCTGCCGCAGTGAATAAAGCCAAAAACTGAATTACGCTGGAAAATTGGATGCTAACCGTGGGTTTAGCCGTATCTTTTGTATCAACTCTAACACTGCCTACAATTGTTGACGGATCATTGGTATTTGTAAAGGCAGCCCTGCTGCCCTGTCCGCAGGCCAGTATTGTTTTCTTTGAAAATGTTCGCATAGGTTGACATTTGGCACATTCTATGTCTTTTTCATGAGCACAAGACACTTGATTAGCATAGCCCTTAGTGTCTAGACAGAGGGCCTTTTTCGTAGTATCTGCCATCAGATATCTCCCTCCTTTATTTTTTAGAATATTCAGCCCGGATGATGGATAGTGTTCTTTAAAATCAAATATACTTTAAGGTTTAAAGGTGGGTATCTTTATTGAGCGATTGCTGCAATTTGAACATTTTCAACCGATAAGGTTTGTATATTGATTAAATCACCTACGGAAGCCTCCACAAAATAACTGCAGCATCCTGGCTTTTTTAGGCGTTCGCAAAATACAAAGCTGAAGGAATTAGATAATGTTATAACATTCAAGTCTTCAATTTCCAAAACTTCATAGGTCCATGTGTTGACTATTATAGGATCTTCATTCTCACAGGCCCGAAAGAGTCTAAAATTTAATGCGCCCCTTGCGTCATCAAAGGATGCGACCAAATTGACGATGCTTGAGAACTCAATCTCAATCGTTGGTTTATATATACCCGACGTATCGATTGAAACCTGACCTACTACAGCGGAAGAAGGAGTAGGGATGACAGGTTCGTCAGCAGCGCCGGAAGCTTGAAATTCAATACTTTGTCCCGTTCCGCAGGACAATAGGATCGGTTTACATTTTTTACGGCTGCGATCCTTCATATAAGTTGACATAAAATAAGCGCCTCCTTTATTCATTTATTTTTAAAACCATTCTAGAATAATTGTAGGACTATTGAGCGATAGCTTGTATGTTTACATCATTTACCAATACGACAGCGTTTGTCAAACTGCCTACGGAAGCTTCTACACAATAATCACAGCACCTGGAACAGCTTAATCGATCACAGAAATTAAACGTGAAAGATGTATTAAAGGTTAGAGGAACTGCATTATCGGTCAAAAGGGACGCTTCATAGGTCCAGGTATTTAAAAGCAACGTCCCGCTGTCTTCACAGGTTCTAGATAACGTAAAGACTATTTGCGCCACCGGATTGGCCAGTTCACTTGATAGATTAACAACACTGGAAAATTTAATCTTAACCAGCGCTCTGCACAAATCTGTCGTATCAACCGTTACGAACCCTACATTGACGGCAGGAGACGTATCACTTGTAAATTGGGCGTCCACACCTCGACCGCAGAATAATAACAATGTTTTGCTTGACGCTATAGCTTCGGTTAAGTCTATATCTGTTTTACAATCACAGGATGCTTTTTCATTATAATCCTTATCCAAACAATCTTTCATAAAATAGATACCTCCTTTTATTAAGCCACATAATATATATTATGTTAAAAACTTGGATTTGTTACATTCTTGTATTGCCGGGCACCAAATTGATTTACTTATTTGAACCGGAAATATAAAGGACTAAGGACAAAACAATATGGTTTATTCATTGACTTTGCTGTATAATAAAGAATATTAGGTTTATGCGTTAAAGATAGAAAGGTGAGATTTGATGGAAGCTTCCAATGCAATCTATTTTATTACGGCGTCAATGGCGCTCACAATTGCTCCGGGACCGGATATAATATTTGTCATTACCCAAAGTATTTCACAGGGGAAAAAGGCCGGCATTGCAACGGCACTGGGATTATGTTCGGGGATCTTGGTTCATACGACGGCAGCGGCCTTGGGTATTTCTGCTATTCTGCATCAATCGGCCATTGCTTTTCAAATTTTAAAATACGCCGGTGCAATATATTTGCTGTTCCTGGCCTGGAAGGCCTTAAAAGAAGGAGAACATTTATTGCCCACCGGATCGGTACGGCAGTACAATCTCTTAACACTTTATAAACGAGGTATTTTAATGAATATTTTAAATCCCAAAGTATCCCTGTTCTTTTTGGCCTTTTTGCCTCAATTTGTAACGCCAAAAGCTGGGGATTTTGCCCTACAGATGATTTTACTGGGTCTTCTGTTTATGCTGCAAGCGGTGGCGATTTTTACAACCATTGCAATTTTTTCCGGAAGTATCGGTAAAAAGCTATTGGGCAAACCGAAGCTGGCTAAATATATCAACTTGACAAAAGCCGCCATATTCGCATTTATAGGAGTGAATCTGGCCTTCACGAGCAGGTAAGGGGAGATAGTTAGCAATTAATAATGAATAATTAATAATGAAGAATTAGATTTTTGGGGTTAAAATAAAGAATAAATTAAGAGTTTGATTCAATACACCCAAGTGGGATTTAGTATTTGACAAGGGGGGGCGTTCTGTGCTATATTATTTGTAGATGACCGGTCAACTTTTAAATCATATTCTTAAATTTACCAAAGGGATAGGAGGCATTGTGAATGAACAGTAAAGAAAAAGTATTTGACGTGGTAAAGAACCACAATCTGATGAGTGTAGCTACCGTGGATGAGAAGGGAATGCCTAAAGTACGTTCTGTAGATTATGCTATGGGTGAAGATGAATCGGTACTATATTTTATCACCCACAAAGCGACGCACAAAGTAAAAGAGCTTGCAGCCAATAATCGTATTTATATTTCTATCGACCACGATTGCGATACAATGGAGGAACTGCAGCAGTTGAGATATATCAAAGGGTCTGCCAAAGCCTATATTGGGGATACACCCGAAAAGTCACAAAAGGCGTTTCAAGCGGTCATACAAAAGTTTCCGTACCTCAAGGATCTTCCTGGGGAGCCAAGTGATTTTGTGGGTGTACGTGTTGAATTGGAAAGCGTACAATTGACAGATAATACCGTGCATTTTGGATATACTGAAGAAGTAAAATATAGATGAGTATCGGTATGATACACCCTAATTACATATTAAAGCGCTGATGAAAGCACCTCATACAGGGGTGTTTTTTCATTGGATATTGCAGAGTATTTAAACTTTTGAATGAATGTAACGGGAAAGATTGAACGCGCATGAGATACGGCATAAACCTGAATGAATATAATGAATATTGTGAATCATTACAGTAAGTGTTATAATATATTGGACACGAAAAAGAATGCATCATCAATATTTTGAATTTTTTATGTGAAATGAAGGATAATGTCTATGATATTGCGCTTTTCGGTTGAGGGCGTGAAGGCCTAAGTGCAAAATATATAGATAGAACAGGGAGATAAGGGAGGAATAATATGGAAGACAATTGCAAAAATACTGTAGACGAGGAATACATGCGTTCTAACTTTATCCACACGATAATTGAAGAAGATCTTAAAAGCAACGTATACGGGCAGAGGGTACATACACGCTTTCCGCCGGAGCCTAACGGATATTTACATATAGGCCATGCCAAGGCCATATGTGTTAATTTTGGAACAGCTGAAAAATACGCAGGGCTTTGCAATCTTAGATTTGATGATACAAATCCTGTTAAAGAAGACGTAGAATATGTTAATGCCATCAAAGAAGATATAAAATGGCTCGGATTTGACTGGGAAGACCGTATGTATTATGCTTCAAGCTACTTTGAAAAACTATATGAATGTGCGGTGACCTTCATTAAAAAAGGTCAAGCCTATGTGTGTGATTTGTCGGCGGATGAGATCAGGGAATACAGGGGAACTTTGACCTCACCGGGTAAAAATAGCCCTTATCGCGAGCGTTCTGTTGAAGAAAATTTGGATTTGTTTGAAAGGATGCGGGCCGGAGAATTTGAAAACGGTTCCAGGGTATTGAGGGCGAAGATAGACATGGCATCACCGAATATTAATATGCGTGATCCGGTTCTTTATCGTATTTCCCATGCGGTGCATCACAGGACAGGAGACAAGTGGTGTATTTATCCCATGTACGATTTTGCCCATCCTATTTCCGATGCACTGGAAGACATCACCCATTCTTTGTGTTCGCTGGAATTTCAAGATCATAGGCCTTTGTATGACTGGTTTTTGAGAGAATTGGCGTTTGAAAATCCGCCGAAACAGATTGAGTTTGCCAGGCTGGAACTGACCAATATCGTGACCAGCAAGAGAAAGCTGAGAAAGCTGGTCGAAGAAGGCTATGTCAGCGGGTGGGATGACCCTCGCCTGCCTACGATTTGCGGAATGAGAAGAAGGGGATATACGCCCGAAGCGATACGGGATTTTTGTGATCGGGTTGGTGTGGCAAAGAGTTTAAGTACGGTGGATTACGCACTGTTAGAGCATTGTGTAAGAGATGATTTAAAGCTTAAGAAGCCCCGTATTATGGCGGTCAAACGCCCGTTAAAGCTAGTCATCACCAATTATCCCGAGGATCGGGTGGAATATTTTGAGGTAGAGAATAATCAGGAATGTCCTGAAATGGGGGCTAGGCAAGTACCGTTTTCCAGGGTGCTTTATATTGAGCGGGAAGACTTTATGGAGAATCCCCCTAAGAAATATTTCCGTTTGTTTCCCGGCAACGAAGTACGCTTGAAAAACGCTTACTTTGTGAAATGTGAAAAAGTCATTAAAGACGAGCAGACGGGAGAAATCTTGGAAGTACATTGTACCTATGACCCTGAAACCAGAAGCGGTTCGGGTTTTACGGGAAGAAAAGTAAAAGGTACGATCCACTGGGTCTCGGCCCAGCATGCGGTAAAGGCGGAAATACGACTGTATGACCATCTTTTCTTGGAAGCAGAGCAGGCAGAAGATATTGACCATTTTGAATTGGACGGCATGAAGTTAAACAAACATTCCTTAGAAGTGCTGGAAGGCTACATTGAGCCGTCTGTTGCCGGTGCAGCACCCGGTGACAAGTACCAATTTATTAGAGACGGATACTATTGTATAGATACGGCGGATACGACGGACGAGAAACTCGTGTTCAACAGGACGGTTTCACTGAAAAGCTCATTTAAAATTAAAAAGAAATAGCATCATAAAGGAGCAAGCCTGGCTTGCTCCTTTTGTTCAACTCATTTTACATCGTAAAATCTGAACAAGAAAGGAGAAGATAAGATATTTCGATTTTAATATTGAAAACAAAAGCAGAGTATGCTATGATAAAGTTGGAAATTCGGAATTTACCACTAGGGGTGAGGATATGCTATCAAAAATCAAAGATAAAAATCAATTGACGATACCTCAAGAAATCATGAAAAAGCTTAATCTGTCTAAAGGGGATAAGGTGGAAATTGAAGTCATTGATAATATGATTGTGCTCAAGCCGGTCGTTGTGGTTGAAAAAAGTTTCTGGGATGATGCAAAAGTACAGGAAGCTTATGCATCGTATTTGCAGGATAAAAAAGACAACACTTTGAAAGCGTATGATGATACGGATATAATGTTTAAAGATATGGGTATTGATACCGATGAATCACTTTAGTCTCATTCCTTCAAAAAATTTTCAAAAAGAATTAAAAAAATTGAATAAGGACATTCAAATACAGACTAAGAAGAAGTTAAAGATTTTAAGTGATAATCCAAGACACCTTCGTTAAGGACAAAGCAAAATTATAAATTTAGTAAAATGTTTGAACGGAAAGTATTTGAATCAAGCATCAATATGAACTATAGATTGCTGTGGTTTTTTGATGAAGATAAAATTATTATTCTGTTGACAATAGGACAGCACAAAATAGTAGAATAGTTTTATGAAAAATGACAGGGGGTTGCCCTGTCATTTTTGTTCAACTCATTTTACACGATAGAACCGTAACCAAAATCCCAAAGCGTTAATATCCTTTTAGGCCTTATTGACTTTCTATCAATGCAATACCCTTTTCAATTCGCTTTATGCATTCCTCTTTACCTAATATTTCAGCCAGCTCAATGCCGCCGCCGGGCGTCGCCTTTTTACCGGATACGGCTACCCTGAGAGGCCATAACACCTGTCCGTTCTTTATCCCCAGCCTTTCGATAAGCGCAAAAAGGGCATCGTGGATTTCTTGTTGATGCCAGTTTTCCACGTTTTTCAAAACCGGTAAAATTTCTTTGAGAACGGGCAGGGCTTTTTCCGCATCGGTTTTCATTTTCTTATGGAAATAAAGTGCGGTATCGTAGGCCGGAAGCTCGTCAAAGAAATCGATGATTTCCGGGATATCCGACAGCTTTTCCGTCCGGGTGTGCAGCAGGCCGCTGATCTTATATAGATCGATATCCGTGGTTTGAATAGCCTGCTTGTAATAGGGCAGTGCTTGTTCATGGAATTCCTCCGGAGATAATTTTCGAATATATTCACCGTTCATCCAGTCCAGTTTTTTGACATCAAAAATGGCAGGAGATTTACTGATTCCCTTTATATCAAAGGCTTCCACCAATTCCTCCAGTGTAAATATTTCCCGGTCGTCCCCGGGACTCCAGCCTAAGAGGGCAATATAGTTGATTACAGCGTCTTTGAGATAGCCTTTACGGGTAAAATCTTCGTAAGAAGCGTCACCTTCACGTTTGCTCAATTTTTTATGCGCGTCTTTCATCACCGGAGAGGTATGGATATATGTAGGAATTTCCCAGCCAAAGGCTTCATATAGCAAATTATATTTCGGTGTAGAGGAAAGATATTCACTTCCTCTCACAATATGGGTAATGCCCATCAAATGATCATCCACTACATTGGCAAAATTATAGGTGGGGAGACCGTCGGATTTGAGCAGAATCTGATCGTCCAATTCGCTGTTTTCAACGGTAATAGTGCCGAATACGGCGTCGTCAAAGGAGGTCGTTCCTTCGGCAGGCATTTTTTGACGAATCACATAGGGTTTACCGCTTTTCAAATTTTCTTCTATTGCTGCCGGGGATAGACTGCAGCAGTGTCTGTCATATTTAGGTATTCCCTTATCCCCTTCGCTTTCGGTTCTGAGCGCATCCAATCTTTCTTTGTCGCAAAAGCAGTAATAGGCATTGCCGAGGGAGACCAGTTTTTCCGCATATTCTTTGTATAAGCCTTTTCGCTCACTTTGAATGTAGGGCCCATAATCGCCGCCGATATCCGGACCTTCGTCATAGTTTAAGCCGGTTTCGGCAAGGGTCTTATAAATGAGATCTACCGCACCTTCCACATACCGTTCTTGATCCGTATCTTCAATTCTTAAAATGAATTTGCCGTTATTCTTTTTGGCAATTAAATAGGTATATAAAGCGGTTCTAAGATTTCCGATGTGCATGTACCCTGTAGGACTTGGGGCAAAACGGGTACGCACTTGCATATTTGACATGCTATTCCCTCCTTATGTATGAGTGCATTTTAATGAAGAATGAAGAGTGAAGAATTAAGCATTAGCCTTTTGGAGATTTATGAATAATTCTAAATAAAGAAGAATAAATCATAAGCTGTTTTAAAGCCTGCTGGCATCATATTCTCAACCCTTAGCACTCAACCTTTTATGTATAGTATACGGCGGACAGTAATGAAAATACTAAAAACATACTCCCCACCACAACATTTCTTAACATATCTATTCTTATCAAACTAATATTAACGAATATATAAATACTTATATCAACCCATCCAACCAAACCCCATCAGTTTCACTCCCCACCCCCCACCCCTCACTCCCCACTCATTATATTATTTCACAATATCCTTGTCAATAATCACAAATTGTTTACAACCAAGGGTTTAGTATGATAAAATTGAACAAACGAATTTCATTGAGAGGTGACAAGAGATGCAGATTGATCATTTATTTGCCGATAGAGTTAAAACCCTTAAAGGTTCAGCCATTAGAGAAATATTTAAATTAGCCAGTCAGCCGGACATGATTTCTTTTACGGGAGGGCTGCCCGCACCGGAGATGTTTCCTAAAAAGGAATTGGCCGACATTGCAAAAGACGTCCTGCTAAATGACGGAGCAACGGCTCTTCAGTATGGGATTACCGAGGGATATGATCCGTTAAAAGATATAGTTCGAAAAAGAATGGAAGACATCAATGTGGCGAAAGAACAGGATCATGTGATTATTGTAAGCGGCGCACAGCAGGGCATAGACCTTGCGGCAAAGGTTTTTTTAAATGAAGGGGAAGGCATTATTGTGGAAAATCCCAGCTTCATCGGTGCATTGAATTCTTTTAGGGCCTATAATGCCAAGCTATATGCGGTAGATGTGGAAAATGACGGGATGAATATGGAACAGGTAGAAAATCTTTTGAAAAACAATGATACGATCAAGCTGATTTATACCATACCCACTTTTCAGAATCCGTCCGGGATTACCATGAGTCTGGAAAAGAGAAAGCAATTGCTGGAAATCGCGAAGAAATATGATATCTATATTGTAGAAGACAACCCCTATGGTGAATTGAGGTTTAAGGGGAATGACATACCCACGATTAAGTCTATGGATGATACGGGACGCGTAATTTATGTAGGTTCTTTTTCAAAAATTCTTTCTCCCGGGCTGAGACTGGGCTGGGTGGTGGCCTGTCCGGAGATTATTCAGCGGATTGTAGTCGTAAAACAGGTGAATGACGTGCATACCAATATTTTTGCACAAATGATTGCTACACAATATATGCGCAAACACTCGATTGACGAGCACATTGTAAAAATAAGAGCGCTTTACGGCAAAAGATGCGGTTGGATGCTTGAATGTATGGACCGCTATCTGCCGGAATTTTGTGAATATACCAGACCGGAAGGCGGGTTGTTTATTTGGTGTACTTTACCTGGGGAATATGATACGCTTGCAGTCGTGAAAGAGTGCATCAAGCGCAAGGTGGCCTTTGTACCCGGCAATACGTTTATGGCAGATATGGAAAAGCCCAGCAGTTCCTTCCGACTCAACTATTCAACCATGAGCGAGGAAAAAATTGAAGAAGGCATCAAGGCATTGGGCGAAGTATTGCACGGATTAAGGGCGTAGTGTACAAGGACCGTTTACGGTATATAAGGATATAAGACAAATAAAATTTCGGGTAATCGCAGAACATGGCGCAATGGTGTCATGTTCTGTTGGTGCATTTAGATACCCAACCTTAAAATATTACAATTACATAACTTTTCCTATAAATAATTGACAACCCTGGACAATACGGGTACAATTACCGTGAGAGCGTATGACTATGCAAGTGTGTATGATGATGGAAAAGTGTATATACTATAGAATAGGTGAAATGCGAAAAAAAATTACATTTTTTGTGTTGAATGGATGAAGGTATATATATCGTTTTTTGTATAAATAGTATTTTTAGGTTTAAAGCTGATTATCTTTAACGAACTGCAAGCCTGTCCATGACCTTAAACATTCGAATAAAGAGGTGTTATATGTTAAATTACGAGAGCATGTTATTAGTCTTTAGTTTTCTTGTTGCATTTTTAGTAACTTTTGCTGCGACACCTTTGGCAAAGATAGTTGCCTATAAAATCGGTGCGGTGGACATACCGAAAGATAGCAGAAGGGTACATAAAGAGCCGATAGCGCGTTTAGGCGGACTGGCCATATTTTACGGATTCATTATCAGTGTTTTATCTTTCGGACAAATGGATAAGGGCATAAGAGGCGTGCTGATAGGCGCACTGATCATTGTGATATTAGGTGTGATAGATGATGTGAAACCCCTCACCGCAAAGGTGAAACTGGTTGTGCAAATCGTTGCGGCGTTAGTTGTCGTTTTTCATGACGTACAAATAGAGTTTATTACAAATCCCAGCCTTTTGCAGCATATATTCGGCAGCACTGATGTTATTGTTTTAGATTGGCTGGCAATCCCGATCACCGTTATATGGATTGTAGGGGTTACCAATGCCGTCAATCTGATTGACGGATTGGATGGGCTGGCAGCCGGTATCTGTTCGATTGCGTCCATTTCCATTTTGTTTATTGCCCTTTTACTGAATCAACCGGCCATTGCACTTATTACGGCGGCTATTGCGGGGTCGTGTTTGGGATTTTTGCCCTACAACTTTAATCCTGCAAAAATATTTATGGGGGATACGGGGGCCACTTTCCTAGGATTTGTCCTTGCAGCGGTCTCGATACAGGGATTATTTAAAGTCTATGCGGCCATCTCTTTTATCGTACCCGTACTGATTTTAGGCTTGCCCATCTTTGATACCGGTTTTGCAATATTCAGAAGGCTGTTAAACGGCAAATCCATTATGGAGGCCGACAGGGGACATCTTCACCACCGTCTGATAGATATGGGTTTTTCCCAAAAGCAAACGGTGATGATATTATATACGCTGAGCGGTATTTTAGGCATTAGTGCCGTGGTGATAACAGGCAGCGGCATTATGAGAGCGACCGTACTTATTCTTTCACTGCTGGTTTTTGTAATCGCCGGTGCGAAATACATGCAGCCTCCCGCTGTAGAAACGCCGAAATCCGATGAGAAAGAGTCAACGGAAGAGTAATGGATATTAGTTATAGTCACAGATTACAGACATATGTTTGTACTGTGGCTATTTATATGTGAGAATAGTTTACTGAAATAACGAAAGGAGCATCACCATGATACGGATAAAGGTAATGACGATCTTCGGCACAAGACCGGAAGCGATCAAAATGGCGCCCCTGGTCAAAGCTTTGGAACAGTGTGAGTCCATTGAGTCTATTGTATGTGTTACGGCTCAGCACAGGGAAATGCTGGATCAAGTGCTGGAGATATTTGAGATAACACCGGATTATGACTTGAACATCATGCAGCAGAGACAATCCCTGACAGGTATTACGGCAAGGGTATTGGAGGGACTGGATGAAGTAATGAAAAAGGTATGTCCGGATATTGTGCTTGTCCACGGGGACACCACCACTACGTTTGCAGCAAGTCTGGCAGCATTTTATAATAAAATTAAGGTGGGTCATGTGGAAGCGGGACTGAGAACCTTTGATAAGTATTTCCCTTATCCCGAGGAAATCAACAGGAAGCTTACGGGAAGTATTGCGGATTTACACTTTGCCCCGACCATAACCAATAAGCAGAATTTGATCAATGAGAATGTGCAGGAAGACAGGATATTTGTTACGGGCAATACGGTCATTGATGCATTGAATACAACCGTAAGCAGGGATTATATGTTTGAGACCGAGATATTAAGGAAGCTGGATTATACGAAGCGCAAGATCATATTGGTGACGGCCCATAGAAGGGAAAACCTGGGTGAGCCTTTGGAAAATATCTGCAATGCTTTAAAGGCATTGGTTGATCAATATGAAGACGTAGAGATTGTTTATCCGGTGCATCTGAATCCTGCAGTGAAGGAAACGGCTTTTGCCATACTGGGGGATCTGCCCCGTACCCATTTAATAGCGCCTTTGAATGTACAGGAACTTCACAATTTAATGCATAAATCCTATATGGTCCTCACGGATTCGGGGGGCTTGCAGGAAGAAGCGCCTTCCTTGGGCAAGCCGGTTCTGGTACTGCGCAACGAGACAGAACGCCCGGAGGCGGTAGAAGCAGGTACTGTCAAGGTAGCCGGTGTAGACCGGGACAATATCTTTCAAATGGCTTCTGCGCTTATTGAGGACAGGGCTGCCTATGATAAGATGGCGAAGGCGGTTAACCCTTATGGCGACGGACACGCTTGCGAAAGAATTGTGAAAGCTATTTTAGATGTATTTTGTAAAAAGGAGTAATATTGTAAAAAGATCTTGTTTAGCCTTTTGACTCGAAGTTTTGTGAAGCGCTGGTGCTTTCACAAAACTTCCGGTTGGCCCCGTTTTCTTCAATTCTCTAAAGAAAAAATGTAAAAGGTTTTTTGACAAAGTTGATAATCCATTCCAAATATCTATATATAATAAATATTTTTAAAATTGCAAATGTAGTCCCTGTTTGTTCCTAGGCGATCAATCATTTTCCAAAATTTAATAAAGCTTAATATTTTCTTTATCTTTATTTAATAAACCCGTATTAAAATAGAAACAATTAATATCATAGAGGTTAGTGTTTTTGAAAGCAAAAGAAGATGTTTCATTTTTTGCCATATTTTAATAAATTGGGAGTTGACAAATGTGATAGAATTGACAATATTGCACAAAAATAATCAATAATTTTTGGGGCATTTGCAAAAATTATTGACAAAAAATAGACAAAGAATATATAATTAATAAAGTGATTAAAGTATTGATAATATTAAGTACTGTTTAGATGAGTAGCAATTTTCGACAAAGGTGGTGATAAAGTGTCCATTGACGTTGTTATGTCTATCAAGCAGGCAGAATCTGAAGCAGAACAAATTAAAAAACAGTCCGTAACGGATGCACGTCAAATCGTATCTGAAGCCCAGAATCAGTCCTATTTATTGATGGAGCAAACAATAGAAGCAGCTGAAAAAGAGGGGCAGGAAATTATTACAAAAGCGGAAGAGGCAGCACAAGGGGAAATTGGCAAGATAGAGCAGCAGGTATCGCAACAATGTACCGAAATCAAGCAAAAAGCGGTGGAAAAAATTGACGATGCCATAAAGATCATTATGGGAAGGATTGTGAAAGTGCATGGCAATAGTTAAGATGAATAAGCTTTCTCTCATTGGTCTTGAATCAGATAAAGATGCGATGATAGAATGTCTTATGAAAATGGGCGTCGTGGAGATCACAAACCTTGAACAAAAAATTGCTGAGGACCAGTGGGCCGATCTGGTGAAAAGAGACGGAGCCGAAGACGAAGTTGCCTGCTTTGACGCAGATATTACAAAAGTAAAATCGGCCATAGACTACCTGCAGCAATATGATAAACGAAAGAAAGGTTTGTTCGAGCCTAAAAAAACAATTACATATGATGTTTATGCCGAAATGATTCACAACCTGGATAAGACATGGGAAGTTGCAGAACAAATCGGTAAGTATGACGAACAATTATCCGCTTTAAGGGCAGAGGAAAACAAGCTCTCCAATTTGACGGGTACCCTTGAGCCGTGGCGCTCCTTGACAGTGCCTGTAGACATTACCTCCACGCAAGCAACGATGGTCGCGTTAGGGGTTGTGCCGGTCCTTGTGGACATTGACGGTTTAGAGAGAGAATTGTATGAGCAGGTTCCCGAAAGTTATATGGAAGCGGTGAATGCGGACAAAGACCAGCATTACCTGTCGGTGATCTATTATACGTCCTATGAAGACAAGGTGATGCAAGTACTGAAGCAATCCGGATTCAGCCGGGTTGCGTTCAAAGAGCTTCAAGGTACGATTCAAGAAAATATCACAAAGGCTGAGAACCGTATCAAAGAAATTGAAGCGGAACGGAGCCAAATAGAGAAGCGTATTGCGGGCTTAACCGGTGAAAAGGATCAGTTGGAAATTCTTCACGACCACCTGCAAGTGCAAAAAGATCGAAAGAAAGTATTAGGTAATATTGCAAAAACAGAAAAAATATTTATGTTAGAAGGATGGCTGCCGGCAAAAAACAGTGAAAAAGTAGAGAAGAGTATGCGTGAACAATGGGATTGTGTACTCGATATCAGCGCACAGGACGCGGAAGAAGAACCGCCGGTGCTGTTGGAAAATAATGCGTTTGTCAAGCCTTTCGAATTGATCACCGAGCTTTACAGCCTACCGAATCCGAAAGGTATCGATGCCAACCCGTTTATGGCACCCTTTTATTTCGTATTTTTCGGACTGATGATTAGTGACGCCGGGTACGGATTGATTATGGCGATTCTTACGGGCATTATTATCTCGAAATATAAGCTGCAGGGACTGGCGGAAAAGCTGATAAAGCTGTTGTTTTTGGGAGGGATTTCCACATTTATTTGGGGTGCTTTGTTCGGAGGATGGTTCGGCAATATTGTAGATGCCGTTACAAACGGGACCTATACCATCCCGCCATTGTGGTTCAATCCGCTCAATGATCCGATGAAGCTGCTTTTATGGTCCTTTATTTTCGGAGGTGTGCAGCTTTATGTGGGTATGGGTATTCAGGCCTATAAATTGATAAGAGACGGCAAAGCATTAGATGCGCTTTTTGATGTAGGCTTTTGGTATATTTTCCTGACGGGGCTGGTATTGTTATTCTTAGGCGGTACCGCAGCAACTGTCGGACAGTATATGGCACTGGCAGGGGCAGGTTTGCTTGTAATTACCCAAGGCAGAAGCCAGAAGGGAATCATTAAAAAGTTCATGATGGGTATCCTAAGTCTCTACAATGTAACCGGATTTTTAAGTGACGTACTGTCCTATTCCCGATTGCTGGCACTGGGCTTAGCTACAGGCGTTATTGCAACCGTCGTCAATACGATGGGGACGCTATTCGGATTTAACGTAGGAGGCATTATCATATTAATTATCGTGTTCATAGGCGGGCATGCCTTTAATATTCTCATCAATGCATTGGGCGCCTATGTACATGCAAGCAGACTTCAATACGTGGAGTTTTTCGGTAAGTTTTATGAGGGCGGGGGCAAGGCCTTTCAACCCTTTAAAATGAATACAAAATATATTGAGTTAAAAGACAAGGAGGCTATTTAATATGGATTGGATTACAAATTTATTTAACGGAAACACCTTAGCATTGATAGGAGCAGCATTGGCGGTATTTTTAGCAGGAACCGGCTCAGCCAAAGGGGTTGGCATTGTGGGTGAAGCGGCAGCAGGATTGGTAACCGAAGATCCGAGCAAGTTCGGGCAGGCATTATTACTGCAAGCTTTACCGGGTACACAGGGTATTTACGGATTACTTACCGCATTCGTTATATTAAACCAAATCGGTGTGGTTGGCGGACCGATGAAAGACCTTACGACGATACAGGGCTTCTATGTAATGGCATCCGCACTGCCTATCGCAGTGGTGGGATATTTCTCTGGTATTGCCCAAGGGAGAGCAGCTGCAGCAGGTGTAGGCATTATCGCAAAAAGGCCGGAAGAGCTGGCAAAAGGGATTACGTTTGCAGCGATGGTTGAAACCTATGCGGTATTGGCATTATTGGCATCTATCTTAATGATCTTCGGAATTAATCTATAATAAGGGAGTGTCCCAAATGGCAGGAGCAGAGAAAATAAAAGAGAGGATATTGGAGGAAGCGCGCCGACAGGCGCAGGAAAATATCGAAAAAGCTGAAAAAGAAGCTGAAGAGATCATCGAAACTGCCCAAAAAGAGGCAACCGAGAAAAAAACGGAAATCATAGAAAAAGCAAAGATAGAAGCGGTAAATCGAGAACAAAGATTGATTGCTGTGGCCGAGCTGGAAGCCAGAAAGGAAAAACTAAAGGCAAAGCAAGCAATGATAGAAGAAGCCTTCCAAAAAACATTGGAAAAGCTGAATAATCTGGAAACAGAAGAGTATGAAGCTGTTTTGGCGGATATGGTTGTGGGTTCGGTAACCAACGGGAACGAGGAAATTATCGTATCGGAAAAAGACCGACAGCGTTTATCGGCCGGCCTTATCAAGAAAAGCAATAAGGCGCTGAAAGCAAAAGGCCTCGATGGCAGCGTGAAATTGTCCGAGGAAACCAGACCGATCAGCGGCGGCTTTATATTGAAACTGGGTGACGTAGAAGTCAATAACTCCTTTGAAACCATCATGAGGATGCAGCGGGAAGAATTAGAATTAGAAGTAGTAAAGGCGTTATTTTAACAGGATATGGCGTACAGGAGACAGGATACGGGGTAAATGGAGTATATACATACTGTCGAACGAGTAAAGAGAACCGCTGTCAACTGTGAAAGGAGGGAGGATATTGGCAGTCAGAAACGATACACAATATGCCTATGCAGCTGCGAGAGTTCGAGCTGTTGAAAAAAAACTGCTGGATAAAGTAAAAATCGATCGTATGGTCGATGCCAAAACGCCGGACGAAGCATTGAAGGTATTGGCAGAAGCCGATTATGGTTATGGCCCCGATGATATCGCCGGTGCATCGGATTATGAAGCCCTGTTGAAGCAGGAGCATAAAAAGGTATATGAGCTGTTAAAGGGAATTGCACCGGAGCCGCAGATATTTGACCTATTTTTGCAGCGCAATGATTATCACAATGCAAAAGTATTGTTAAAAGCTGAGTATTTGGGACAGGACAACGATGAGATTTTAATCGATGCGGGCACAATTCCTGCAGCAAAGCTGAAGGTCATGATCAAGGACAGAAATATGTCCGATATTCCTGTGATCATGAGACGAGCCATCGAAGCATGTCTGGATACCTATAACAGAACGGGTGATCCTCAAATCATTGATCTAATCTTAGACAAGGCAAGCTTTGAGCAAATGAAAGAAACGGCGGAGGGCTCAAAGATTGAATTTGTCATTGCATTGGTGAAGACATGGATTGACCTTGAAAATATAAAAATGTTTTTGAGAATCAAAAGGATGCATAAATCTTGGGACTTTCTTAAAAAGGTATTATTACCGGGCGGAAGCATCAGCAGCGGTCTATTGATAGAAAAGCTGGAAAGTCCGTTGGAAAGCTTTATAGAAGCGTTAAGACATACGCCTTACGGTACAATAATCGAAGAGGGAATTGCCGATTATCAAAGTACGGGCAGTTTAACCGGACTTGAGAAGTTGTCCGACGACTATGTCATATCGTTTATCAAGAAAGCGAAATATAAATTTTTGGGCATAGAACCGCTGATTGCATACTTAATTGCCAAGGAAAACGAAATAAAGATTGTAAGAATTATTATGGTTGGAAAAATTAATAATATTGCCAACGAAATTATCAGGGAAAGGCTGAGGGAAGCTTATGTATAAGATAGGGATTATTGGTGATAAGGACAGCATCTTGGGATTTAAAGCACTGGGCTTGTCGGTTTTTCCTGTAACCCAGCCCTCGGAAGCCGAGCAAACCTTGCACAGGCTGTCAAAAGAACAGTATGCAGTCATCTATGTGACGGAGCAGGTGGCCAAAGATATAGTAGACGGCATCGATCAATACAAAGACAGTCGGTTTCCTGCCATTATCCCAATCCCGGGCAATCAGGGCGTATTGGGAATGGGCATGCAGGGTGTTAAAAAATCCGTAGAACGAGCAGTCGGAGCAGATATATTGTTTAGAGAATAGTGAGGAGTGGGGAGTAGGGAGTATGTTGATACCATTCCGACTCACTTCTTTCAATAAGGGTAACGCACTGCAACCTATACATACATTTGAACAAGGATGTTTTAAAAAATACACGATTCATCCTGCTTATGTCTAATGCATATATGTTGTTCAAGTATAAATGCTGTTTTAAAGTGCGATATCTATCGTGACAAAAATTAAAAATATGGTTATTTGGGGACGAATTGCGGCAAATGGAGTAATGACGGGAGAAGATTTTTACTAAAGATAGCACAAAAAATACATTTGGATCAAACAACGACGGTTCTGCGTTTTTTGTCCAAATATAAATGCGATTTTAAAGTGTGATATCTATACCCGCTCCTCACGCCCTGCTCCCCACTAACACATGAAAGAAGGGTGAGAACTTGAATCAGGAAATGAGCCAGGGAACAATCGTAAAGGTCTCCGGTCCTTTGGTTATTGCCGAAGGCATGAGAGATGCAAATATGTTTGACGTGGTTCGTGTTAGTGAACACCGTCTAATAGGCGAAATCATAGAAATGCACGGCGATAAAGCTTCCATACAGGTTTACGAAGAAACAGCCGGATTAGGCCCCGGAGAGCCGGTAGTGTCGACCGGAACACCCCTTAGTGTGGAATTAGGTCCGGGGTTGATCGAAAGAATGTTCGACGGCATTCAAAGGCCGTTGGAAGAAATGAGAGAGATGGTAGGCAGCAATATCACAAGAGGGATCGAAGTGAATGCGCTGGACAGGGAAAAGAAATGGAAATTCGAGCCTACCGTCCAAAAAGGAACGCAAGTCTCGGCAGGAGATATCATCGGAACGGTACAAGAAACCATTGTTATAGAACACAGGGTGATGATCCCCTATGGTCTTGAAGGAACCGTTACAGAAATCTATGCGGGGGAATTTACCGTAGAAGACACCGTTGCAAAGGTAGAAAAAGCAAACGGTGAAATCGTAGATGTAAAAATGATGCAAAAATGGCCTGTACGTAAAGGAAGGTACTATAAAGAAAAACTGTCGCCGGACTACCCGCTGGTAACAGGACAAAGGGTCATCGATACCTTGTTCCCCCTTGCCAAAGGCGGGGTAGCTGCAGTGCCCGGCCCCTTCGGAAGCGGTAAAACCGTGGTGCAGCACCAGTTGGCAAAATGGGCGGACGCGGATATTGTAGTGTACGTAGGATGTGGCGAACGTGGAAACGAGATGACGGACGTATTGATGGAATTCCCGGAATTAAAAGACCCCAAAACCGGCGAATCCTTGATGAAAAGAACGGTGTTGATTGCAAACACCTCCGACATGCCGGTTGCTGCCCGTGAAGCATCCATATACACGGGGATTACCATCGCCGAATATTTTAGAGATATGGGATACAGCGTAGCACTGATGGCAGACTCAACCTCCCGTTGGGCGGAAGCCTTAAGGGAAATGTCCGGACGATTGGAAGAAATGCCCGGAGAAGAAGGTTATCCGGCTTACTTAGGGTCCAGGCTCGCCCAGTTCTATGAAAGAGCGGGAAGGGTAATGAGCCTAGGGACAGAAGGCAGAGAAGGTTCCCTCACAGCGATCGGCGCAGTATCGCCGCCGGGTGGTGACTTATCGGAACCGGTCACACAGGCAACCCTGAGAATCGTAAAAGTATTCTGGGGACTGGACTCCAGTCTTGCATACAGAAGACATTTTCCGGCGATCAACTGGCTTTTGAGCTATTCGCTCTATCAAGACAGACTGGGAAAATGGTTTACCGAGAATATTGCGAGAGACTGGTCGGAATTGAGAACAGATGTAATGAGAGTATTGCAGGAAGAATCCGAATTGGAAGAAATCGTAAGGCTTGTAGGGGTTGACGCGTTATCACCAAGTGATAGGTTGACGCTGGAAGCGGCAAAATCCGTACGTGAAGATTACCTGCATCAGAATGCATTCCATGATGTGGACACCTATGCGTCGGTGCACAAGCAGTATAAGCTGTTGAAATTAATCATGGCTTTTTACTATCACGGACAAAAAGCGCTGGAAGCAGGTGCGAATATCAATGAGCTGTTTGCCCTGCCGGTAAGAGAACGAATCGGCAGAGGAAAGTATACTCCCGAAGAGCAGGTAGATGAGGCATTTGTGGCCATAGAAAAAGAATTGGAGCAGCAAGTGGACGCATTAGTATCAAAGGAGGGAGAATAAGATGTTAAAAGAATATAGAACCATAGCGGAAGTTGCCGGTCCTTTGATGCTTGTTAAACAGGTAGAGGGTGTAAAATTTGGTGAATTGGGTGAAATAGAATTAGCCAGTGGAGAGACACGCAGGTGCAGGGTGCTGGAAGTAAACGAAGATAATGCCCTGGTACAGCTGTTTGAAAATGCGGCGGGCATTAATCTTGCGCAAAGTAAAGTAAGATTTTTAGGAAAAGGCATAGAGCTTCCGGTGTCCGTAGATATGCTCGGACGCGTATTTGACGGGCTGGGCAATCCGATCGACAACGGG
>JAKSBV010000469.1 GCA_022360955.1 Bacillota bacterium | reverse complement strand
TGGCCATGCAAGTGGTTATAGAGCAGGTGGACTGGTAGGAGGATTTTCTGGAGGTAGGGGTAGTAATATAACAATTGAAAATAGTTTTGCATTGGGTGAGGCCGAATCAATAGACGCTGCAGGTTCATCCGGTGGCATATTAGGCTTTGCAGCTATATCGGATTCATCATGTGAAGTAACGATCGAAAATTGTTATGCAGCAGTACAATTAAAAGGAAATACCAGTAAAAAAGGGGGGATGTTCGGAGAAAGACATGGGGGTAGAGGCGTTATAAATGTAATCAATTGTTATTATAATGCAGACCTAAATCCTGAATTATCTCCTAGTTCATATAATATCCCAAAAACAACGTCAGAATTAAAATCAATAGATACATTTTCAACATGGGATATAGTGGAGTCAATAGATAACACAAAGATTTGGAATATGAAAAGCGGACTATCATATCCATGGCTGGCTAAAATACCAAGGCCGCTTACACCGGATTTTCCTGCACCGGTTCCGGTTACAGGTGTATCATTAAATAAAGAAAGAATAACCTTAAATATAGGCAAAGAAGGATCTTTTGAAGCAGAAACCCTCACAGCAACCATATATCCGTCTGATGCGGACAACAAAATGTTACTATGGACATCTGGCAACCCGGAAGTTGCGAGGGTAGATGAAAACGGAAAAGTCATTGCTGTTGCCGAAGGAACAGCCATAATCACTGTTACAACAGAAGATGGCGGTTATACGGATACATGTGATGTTGTAGTGGAGTTTGTACCTCCTGTCATTAGTTTTATGCCCAATGGAAGCATGCAGCCGCAGCAGACAATTTCTACTACGGTAACGATTGAAGGATATGTAGAAAGGAATAGCCTGCAAGGTATTTGGTCTGCTGAAGCAGACCCGGCAAAGATTACAAATTGGGAAGATATCGGCGGGTTGTTCGGCCCAGATATGAATGCCGCGACTGTCACTCTTTCCAATACTGATGGGGAATATTATTATCATGTCAAAGGAGTCAATGTATTAGGGGAAGATGTTGTAGCCAGAACTGAAAAATTTGTAGTAGGGCAGTCGTTTATTGATGCTTTTAATGCGGTAGAGAGCGCAGAACTAAGTACAATACAAGGGGATGTTGATAGTGCTTGGATATATGTGAATAATTTACCTGAAAGTGAGTCAAAGGTCTTATTGAGGGATAGATTAAATGCAGTTCAATACATTATTGACAGCAGACCGGGCATTCCGGAAAATATTAGTATATCTGCAACTAGTGATCAAATAATATTGGTGTACAGTGCAGTCAATAATGCTACAAGGTATGAAATTGAAGTAGATGGAGAAATCATCAATAATGGTTCGAATTTGACCTATACGCACAGCAACTTACTGCCTAACCAGCAGCATTCGTATAGAATAAGAGCTTTAAATGAATATGGTGCAGGTAGTTGGAGCGAGCAATTGACGATTTCCACGATATTAAAAGCGCCTGATAATCTTTCGGCTAAATCAACGAATAAAAGTATAACTATAACTTGGGAAGCAACAGAGGGAGCAGAAGAGTACGACGTAGAAGCTAACGGTATTGTGGTAGGCAGCACGTCGGCTACAAGCTTCGTACATAGTGCACTTATTCCTGATAGGGAGTATACATATAGAGTGAGAAGCAAAAAGAGCGGCTATGTAAGTGATTGGAGTTCGGAGCTTATTCAGCGGACATCTGTCAATCACTCACCGGTATTGGCAATCATTGGGGACAAAAGCGTACAAGCAGGAGACAGCTTAAAGTTTACGGTCCATGCAACAGACATTGATAATGATACGTTAATCTACAGAGCAGATAATTTACCTGATGGAGCAGCATTTGATTCTGCAACGGCAGCATTTGTATGGACACCTGATAATACGCAGACAGGAACTTATGAAGGTATACATTTTGAGGTAACAGACGGTTTTACAACAGTTAGTGAAAAAATGACCATTACGGTTAGTCCTTCTCCAATCAGTGTTCCGCAAAACGTATATGGCATACCTTCATATAACAGTATTACTGTGACCTGGGATGAAGTACCTAACACGACAGGCTATGAGATAGAGGCAGACGGGTCATCCCAGACTGTTGCAGAGACAGTCTATACGCATACCGGTCTTCTTCCGGGGACCCAGCATTATTATAGGGTAAGAGCTTTTAATATTGAGATGGTAAGTGAATGGAGCAATGTAATTACCGTATCAACAGCTGTATATCACAATATGTTGGAAGCACCTCGTAATCTCGTTGCGGAGCTTGAAGGTACAGGTATACGATTAACTTGGGATCAAGTAGCCGGAGCAAGTTCGTATGATATTAATGCTGACGGGAAATTACGGACGGTAACAGAAGCAGTATATCTGCATGAAGGATTACAGCCCAATACACAATATACTTATAGGGTCAGGGCGAAAAGTGCGGCAGGGATGAGTGATTGGAGTGAAGTATTGACCGTTTCAATCCCCCAAACGGCAGGAGGAAGCGGGACGATTGAAGACCCGTATTTAATCGGTACGGCAGAGCAGCTATATAATATAAGGTATGATCTAGCAGCCCACTATAAGATAATAAATGACATAGATTTAATAGACTATGCCGAGTGGGAGCCTATCGGCAGCAGGAGTGTTCCGTTTGCAGGGTCGCTGGATGGGGCCAACTATGTCATAAAGAATCTGAATATACATAGGGACGACGATTATACAGGACTGTTTTCATGTATAGAAAATGTGGTGCTGAAGAATATAAAAATAGAGTTAGGTGAAAAGGGTATAACGGGCTATTCACGAACCGGAGCATTGGTAGGATACGGAAAGTCTTCAACAATGGAAAACTGTTCGGTAGCGGGACCGGGCAAGGTCCATGGCAATATTTATGTAGGAGGACTTATAGGTGAGATAGAGTCATCGACCATTACCGGTTGCTCTTCAGCAGTAAG
>JAKSBV010000097.1 GCA_022360955.1 Bacillota bacterium | reverse complement strand
ATATTTAATTTCATTAATTATTCTATCTGCACTCTTCATTCTTGCTTTTCGTTTCCAGAAGGTTTTGGTACAACAAAAGGTACAATTGAAGGGGCATCCTCTCCCGGTTTCGATACGCATTATAGAAGGAAGCGCATCCGTATTCAGTTCAAGCATCGGCAGTTCGTCTAAATTCTCAAGTAATGGACTAGGTTCATTATAAACTATCTGATCTGCTTTTCTATAACAAATACCTTTGATATTCTCTATCTTTTCTCTATTATTAAAGTAATCTATAATATTTATTACATTTTGTTCACCTTCACCTATAGCTACCATATCTATAAAATCAAAGGCCTTTAGCGTCTCTAAACTACATAAACTGACATGGGGTCCGGCAAAGATTATCTTGATGCTTCTGTCTATTTTTTTTATATTTTTAGCTACAATTAAGGATATAAAATATGATCTATCTATGGTGTAAAATGATATTATTTTGGGACTTCTATTTAATATATATCTTACAATAGTTTCAAAATCCTTTTCTAATAGTATATTATCAGGTACTTTTTTTTCTGCGAGTAAATTAGGAAAGCTAATCACTTCTGAAGTATAGTTTGAATTTTTATTGATGATGGTTGATAACAGATTAATACCTATTGGAAAAGTTATAATGCTTGATTGTTGAAATGCATCAACAAATAAAATGTCCATTTCCTCACTCTTTCCTTATTTTCGATATATCCAAACAAAATCGTTGATTTGAAATCGTCTCCTTCTATATCTCAAGAAGTCTTATCATTCTATTTTGTCCAATACCCAATAATAACGTATGCACATGAAAAATAAAATGTGCCAAAAATAAAGCACTACAAATAAAAACTGTAATATTGACATTTAGAAAAACTGCTGGCAAAGCATATTATCAGCAGTTTAAGTTTACATTAAATATATTTTTCTAAAAATTATTGCAGCAGCTAACCCGCCGGAACAGTCTTCAATCCACTTATATCAACGTCAATTTTAACTATTGGTTTTACGACAATACAATTTACACCTTCTTTAATATCAGCGGTTTCCTCCAGTTCGGTATTTCTATTATCATCATGTTGCAAGGTTTTGTCGGCCATTTTTTCATCCATTTCTGCAACTTTTACTGAAGTTACTAATCCTTTTATATCAGTATTAATTTCAACAACCGGTTCTATAATAATTGTATTAATACATCCATGAATAACACTATTTTCATTTAGTTCTTCATTTTCACTATCGCAATCATTTTTCGCGTTTTTGTCTGTCACTTTTTCATTCTCGTCTGCCACTGTCATAGAAGTTTCCAATCCCTCTATATCAGTAGTAACATTGACAACAGGTTTTGCTGCAATATTATTGATGCAGTCATCAACATTTACTTTAGCTTCTTCCGCATTTTCACAGCTTTTCTCAACTTCTTCATTTTTACTTTCGTCATGTTTCAAGTTGTTATTATCCATTTTTCCCCCTCCCCTTTTTTGTAACCTTTTAAGTTAGATATAAATGAAAAGCT
>JAKSBV010000032.1 GCA_022360955.1 Bacillota bacterium | reverse complement strand
GCAAAGTAATCAGCGACAAGATGTCGTGTACGGTGGGACATTCTCAACCCTCATCTCTCAGCCCTCAACTACTTTTTTGCCTTGGAATATCAGTTGTTGGAATAATTTTCTTCACCCTTTATTTATACAGCCGAGAACACATTGTAAAGTTGTATTGCTTCACTCTTCACTCTTCACTCTTCATTCTTAATTCCACAATCCTGTCCCTCAATGCTGCCGCTTTTTCAAACTGCAAATCTGCCGCTGCCTGCTTCATTTCTTCCGTCAGTTTGATAATAATAACTTCTACATCATCGCGGTCTTTTTCCGTAGATTTGCGATCGGCAAAATATGCTGCCCCTTCTTCGGCCACTTTGGATGTGGCTTCGATAACTTCCCTAACCCCTTTCACAATACTTTTAGGCGTTATACCATGTTTTTGATTGTAATCGGTTTGAAGTTTCCTTCTACGGTTCGTCTCGCTGATTGACCTCTGCATGGAGTCGGTCACTCTATCGGCATACATGATAACTTTACCTTCGGCATTCCTCGCCGCACGCCCAATGGTCTGTATTAAAGAAGTTTCGGAACGCAGAAATCCTTCCTTATCCGCATCCAGAATAGCAACCAAAGAGACTTCAGGAATGTCCAATCCTTCTCTCAGCAAATTGATACCCACCAATACGTCAAATACGCCCAAGCGCAAATCTCGTATAATTTCCATCCTTTCGATGGTTTTGATATCCGAGTGAAGATATCTCACCTTGATATCCATGTCTTTCAAGTAATCGGTTAAATCTTCCGCCATCTTTTTTGTGAGCGTAGTCACCATTACCCTTCTATCTTTTTCAATCCTTTTATGAATTTCCCCTACCAAATCATCAATCTGTCCCTTGACAGGCTTCACAATGATCTCGGGATCCACCAGCCCCGTAGGTCTGATAATTTGTTCGACAATTTTATCGGAATGCTGTTTTTCATAGGGTCCCGGCGTTGCACTTACAAATAACCCTTGATTGATTCTTTGTTCAAATTCTTCAAACTTCAGCGGCCGGTTGTCATAAGCAGAAGGCAACCTAAAACCATATTCCACCAGTGAATCTTTTCTTGACCGGTCTCCTGCATACATCGCCCTTACCTGGGGTAATGTCACATGGGACTCGTCCACTACCAGCAGAAAATCTTTCGGAAAATAGTCTATCAGTGTAAAAGGGGCACTGCCCTGCTCTCTCCCGCTGATATGCCGCGAATAGTTCTCTATCCCTTGACAAAAGCCCACTTCCCTCATCATTTCAATATCATAGTTGGTTCTTTGTTTTAATCTCTGGGCTTCCAGCAGCTTGTCCTCCGATTTTAACAGCGCCAACCTTTCTTCCAATTCTTGTTCTATGGATTTGATGGCCCTTTCCATCTTTGGCTGTGTGGTGACATAGTGGGAAGCGGGAAATACGGCACAATGATTTCTCAATCCTATGATTTCACCGGTCAGTACATCTATTTCCGTGATTCTTTCTATTTCGTCACCGAAAAATTCTATTCTCAGCGCTCTGTCATTCGTATTCGAAGGAAATATTTCCACGACATCGCCTCTAACACGAAATTTCCCGCGAATAAAATTAATATCGTTTCTCTCATATTGAATCTCCACTAATTTTTTCAAGACTTCATCTCTATCTTTGATCATACCCGGACGCAACGAAATGACGAGCTCCTTGTAATCAACAGGATCTCCCAAACCATAAATACACGAAACACTCGCTACGATAATCACATCTCTTCTCTCAAACAAAGCAGCTGTGGCAGAATGCCTTAATTTATCGATTTCGTCATTGATAGAGGCATCCTTCTCAATATATGTATCCGTATGGGGGATATAGGCTTCCGGCTGGTAGTAATCATAATAGCTTACAAAATATTCAACTGCATTGTGAGGGAAAAACTCCTTAAACTCACCGCACAATTGTGCTGCAAGCGTCTTATTGTGTGCCAATACCAGCGTAGGCTTCTGAACCTTCTGAATCACGTTTGCAACAGTAAAAGTCTTGCCCGAACCGGTTACGCCCAACAGGGTCTGCCCCCTGCAGCTGCTCCGTATACTATTGCTTAACGCCTCTATTGCCTTAGGTTGATCACCCTGCGGCGTGTATTGAGATACTACTTCAAATCTTCCCATATTATCACCCGATCAAACAACATTTTAAGTATTTTTATTTCCTTTGTCATTATACCATAAGAATGGGAAAATGCAAACATATGTTTTGTAAATTTTTTTTAAAAAAAGAAACGGCACGTTGACCGGAAGCCAACGTGCCGTTTCTTTTTCTCCCTCTATTTATGCATGAAATCCGTACAGCCTGTTTTTGCAACATTTATTTTCCCAGGCATACACAGATCACAGCCCTGGCAAAACATGATCTTGCCGGCAAAAACATTTTTAATGGTCTTGAGGAGTTCTCTATTTGTGATATATTCTGCCATATGAATATAAATTTTCTTGGGTGCAAGGGTAATCAGAGAACTTACCAATAAATCATCATAGTTGATCTCCCCTTCGGACACCTCATTGACAAAATCCTTGATGCATTCGTTGGTAATCTCTCTTCTTTCGTCATCCAATAAAATATACTTCTCATCATATCCGCTAAGTACATGAACCACATCAAGTTTTGGTTCCTGGATCTCAACGAAATATTTTAACAATCGAATAAACTCCTTATATTCTTTTTCCATCAAATAATCGTCTACGGCTTTGTCAACCACATCTTCCAGTTCTTTCATATAATCTTTCAATCGAAACGTAATAAATCCGTCTAACATAAGTTCGCTGGAAGTTTCAAGGTATTCCAGTATTTTTTTTGTAATGATATTCTTTCTTCTTAAGAGAAACAAGTTGTTAAAAATATTTTTTTCTTCAGTCCCTAGGATGTTTTTTAAAGCTGTCTTGAGTATTTCTTTACGTTCGACCGAATTAAAATAACAATAATTTGAGTTTATAATACGACTAATAAACTTTTTCTCGTATTTTTCAATAATATATTCAGCAATAATGTTAGCTAAACATATTTTCAAACTATTCAATTTATGGTCAGAATGCATTTCAATATTCAAAAAATTCACATCATTTGCTTTTTTCTGTTTTAATTCTATTACAATCTCTTTTGCTTTTAGATCCGCTGTTATATTCTTAAAAAGATTTATTATTTCTTCTATCTCATCAACCATTCCTATAGATAAACACACCATTCGTTTCACATCCCTTCAAGTGTAGTATATGTGTAAGTATAAAGTTGTATGCGGTATCGTGTGTTAACTATATCAACCAATGCATCCAATATCCGAATACGTTGTCTATATGCCTCATGCTTGGATTTTTACACGTAAAATGCAAAATCATATTATAGATACCCAACTTTAAAATTGAATTTATATTTACACAAAAAACACAGAACCCTCGTTGTTTGTGTAAATAGTATTTTTAGGTTGAAAGTTGGTTATCTTTATTGTAACATATGGGTATAATGGAATCTATGCCAGTTATTTGATGTTTCCCCACATTTACAACCGTCAATCCATTTTTGCCGCAAAACCAATTACTAAACATTTTCCATCTCCTTGTGTCATGAATCATCTTTATATTCATTTGTCCAAAGTATTCTTTTATAGTGTGGGCAGTATCTTTTATATTATGAATAGTAAATTTATCTATATATTTTACGATAAACGAAGACTTATCACCCTTGTGCTTTTATGGCTAATCTCGCAAAATATATATTTTTACTTTCATAAACATTCAACGCAAAAATCAAAATATTGAATGTAAATTTTTCTTGCGTTTAACCTATGGATATCGCACTTTAAGATAAAATATATTTGATTCCCGTGCGCTATCTTTAACCTTGTTACATTATATGCAATATTTTCAGGGTAGTTACTTTTTAATGCACATTTACCTCTTATTAATTTAAAACCTTCTGGGTACAAATGGGCAGAGAACCGACTCCTTTCCGCTTCCCGCATGGATTACTCATATCTCAATGCCTCTACAGGCTGCAGGTTTGCCGCCTTGCCGGCCGGATAGACACCAAATACCAACCCTATCAACGCGGAAAATGCCAGCGTTACGATAATCGTCGGTATCGAGATTTCAAAGGGCAGCCCGGAAAAATAGGATATTAACCATCCGAAGAATATCCCGGCAAGTACGCCAACCACCCCTCCCATCAACGTTAAGATAATCGCTTCTATTAAGAATTGGAAAAGGATATCTTTTTTTCTGGCACCTAACGCTTTTCTAATGCCGATTTCCCGTATTCTTTCCGTAACGGATGCAAGCATAATATTCATAATGCCGAACCCGCCGACGACTAACGAAACGGCACCTATGGCACCTATCACAAGCGTAAAAATGGTTGTGATTTTATAGAAATTCTCCTTTTGCTGTATCATATTTTCCGCATAATATTTACCCTTCTTATGACGTTGTCTTTCCAGAAAATTTACCACTTTTATGCCCACGTCATCAGCCTCTTGTGCCGCTTCTACCTTGATGGATATTTGATCTACACTATCGGTATTATATATTTTCTGGAGTGTTGTAATGGGCATGTATACAAAAGCGGGAACAGCATCTCCGAATAATTCCCCAAAAAGTTCATTCACATTCTCGATAACACCTATTACTATTAACATTTCGCTAGTTCCTTTTGAGGAAAGCTTTAGCTTTCTGCCCACAACATTTTGGCGATGAAATAATTTTTTCGCCAATACATCGTCAATCACAATTACCTTTCTTCTCTCGCGTATATCTGCCTTGCTCATTAACCTGCCATGAAGAAGCTGCAATGAAAAAATATCTTCAAAGGTCTGGTCAATGCCCCAAATAAAGGCTTCCCTGTTCACACTATTTCGCTTCACAATCCCAAAACCGTTAAATACAGGTGTTACACTTGTCACTTCCGATATATGTTTTCTTATATTTTCCGCATCTTCCAGTTTTAATAAATCCTTTGCGTAGGCTACACCGGACTTGGACTTGATATTGATTGCATTAATACCAAGCTTTTCAAGCTCATTGGAAATTGCAGCCTGTCCGCTTTTTCCGATGGATACGATGGTGATCACAGAACAAATACCCAGAGCGATCCCGCCCATGATCAGCAAAGCTCTCAACTTATTAACGGCAATACTGGCAAAAGACATCTTGATATACTCGAATAAATTCATCCTATCACCTTTTCACTCACTATCTTTCCGGATTTTTACTTTTGTCCCGTTTTCAAGGTTTTCGTCAGGATTTAAAATGACTCTTTCTCCCTTTTGAACGCCTTTCAGTATTTCAGTTTCAAGGGCCAGCTCCGTCCCGACAACCACTTTTCGTTTATGCGCCTTGCCTTTTTGATAGACATACACCATATCATTGTTATCCTCATCCTGTACAATGGCTTCATAAGGAACAATCAGTGCCTTATCTTTCCTATCGGTGATGACCTTTACACTGGCAGAATAACCGGGTTTCAGCTTCCTATTTTCATTGATAATATCTATGATAACCTCTATAATCGTTTCTTTATGCTGCCCGGATGCGATTTGCCTGGCAATGGGCGCAATATGCGTTACAACACCGCTATAAGCAGTACCTTCAAAGGCGTCCCCTGTTATTTCAACCCTCTGGCCTTCTTTAATTTTAGAAATATAATATTCCCCTATACCGGCTTTAACCTGCAATTGGTCTAAGTCAGAAATCGTAATAACAGGCTTCATCACGCTTGTAACATTGCCTTTTGCAACGCTTAGACCCGTAATCACCCCATCTATCGGGCTGGTAAGTACTTTCGATTGCTGCCGTATCTTGTCTCCTAGCTCATTGACTCTCAGCTGTGCAAGTTCTACCTGCTTTTGCTGGGCGATAAGACCGTCTGCTTGATGGGCCGCCGAGAGACCTTGCTGCTTCCACACATCTTGTATCCCATAGGGAATACCGTTTTCTTCATCTTCAAACCGGCTTCCGGGAGACGGATTTTTTAGCATTTTCTCCAAATGTAATTTTTCCAGTTCAACTTTGATTTTTTCCTGCTCCATTTGTAATTCTAAATCTTTAAGATCCAGTTCGATTAAAGGGTTCCCTTTTGACACCCTGTCCCCCTCTTTTACATTTACCTCCTGCACCTTTGCCGGCACTTCAACGAATAATTCCTTTTTGGTCACTGCCTCTATTTTCCCGCTGCTGGTCACACTTGAAATAATTCCGGTCTCCTGTACCGTGTAGGTCTTTACAAATACCCCCGACTGCCTGCCGGCATAATGGGAAAACAATATCCCCGAAACAATGACCAATGTTATCAATACCGTAACGACCGCTTTCTTCATTTTAGCCTCCTCGTGGATTAGTTGACAGTTGACCGCGGACAGCGGACAGCGGATACAAAGATATCTTTTCTGTGAACTGCCAACCGTAAACTACCTACGCATTAGTATCTGTAAAAGACAAAAAAATAAACTCCAAAAGCAAAAATTGCTCTTAGAGTTTATTTTTTTCCCGCTCCTCACTCTTACTCATACCTCAATGCCTCAATGGGGTCGAGTCCGGCTGCTTTGTAAGCCGGATATACACCAAAAATGACACCTATGATCGTGGTGACGGTAAAGGCAAAAATAATATTGGATAAAGAAAATACCGGCGGCCATTTTGCCACCATACTAATGCCATAGGCGATACCCACACCGGTTAACATTCCAAGTATTCCGCCAATCAGGGAAATAATAACGGATTCTATCAGAAATTGAACAAGTATATTTTGACGGTCGGCCCCTAAAGATTTCCGGATACCGATTTCCCGCGTTCGTTCCGTGACCGAAACCAGCATAATATTCATAATCCCTATACCGCCTACGAACAAAGATATGCCCGCAATGACAGCAATAATCAAGGTAAACGTATTGGTAAATTGATTAAACTGGCCGATTGCCTGCGTAAGGTTTTCGATTCTATACTTGTTCTCATTGCGATGCCTTCGATGCAATAGATCCAAAACCATCTTTCCTATCTCGTCAATTTTGCTTCTATCCCTAACCTTGATACTAAATCCATATAAGTAGCTGCCTTGAGAATACATCCGCTTGATGGTCGTAATAGGCATATACACCGTACTGCGGCTGCCACCCATTAAGGCCGACCCAAGAGCCGAATCTAAGGACTTGATAACACCGCATATCGTAACGGGATAGGTTTGGTTTCTGACAACAATATTAAATTGCCGCCCCAGCACATCTGTACTTTGAAAAAGTTTCAAAGCAAGGTTTTCCTCAATGACAATAACCGGCCTATTCCCTCTATAGTCATTGTCGGTCATGAATCTTCCCTTGACCAATTCAAGATTCTCAATGTGAATATGTTCCGGTGAGTCACCCTGTATCAAAAGCTCTTCCTTTTTCTTATCCAATTT
>JAKSBV010000385.1 GCA_022360955.1 Bacillota bacterium | reverse complement strand
TTCTAGTTCTAGTGTTTATTATCTATAAAGATAATGCATATCTATAGGTTGCGGTGTACTGTCTCTAGTCATATATCAAGGTATTATATTATATTTTGTGAGAAGAGGGATACGGATGGAATTCGAGCATATAAAAGAGCAAATCATTCACCTAAAGTCTGAGGTGGAAAAAGAGCAAGTCGCAGCGTTTTTAGCAAAGCAGAATCTTTCATTTGATCAGGATATCGAATATACGATTGCATTACTGGATGGAAAAACAGTGGTTGGGACAGGTTCTTTTGCCGGGAGAATTCTAAAATGTATTGCGGTAGATTCCGAATACAAAGGCAGAGGGCTTTCCAATAGGATTGTCTCTCATTTAGTCGGAGAACAATATCGCAGAGGAAATACACATCTTTTCCTTTATACAAAACCTGAAAATAGCATGCTGTTTGCTGAATTAGGATTTTATAGTATATCGGAAGTACCTTCTAAAGCGGTATTGATGGAGAATCGACGTGAAGGCATCCAAAACTATTTAAAAGAAATTGCGCGGTGTAAAAAAGAGGGAGAGGTTATATCGGCAATTGTGGGTAATTACAATCCGTTTACATTAGGACATCAACACCTGATTGAGTATGCGGCTGCCAGAAGTGATCAGCTGAATGTTTTTGTGGTATGGGAGGATCGATCCTATTTCCCTTCCGAAACAAGGTATCGCCTGGTAAAAGAAAGCGTCGGGCATCTGTCCAATGTTACGGTGCATAAAGGAAAGGATTATATTATTTCGGCAGCAACGTTTCCTTCTTATTTCATCAAAGAGTATCAAGAAGTTGTACAGACTCATGCGACGCTGGACTTGAAAGTTTTTGCCGAACATATTGCGCCGGCCCTTGGGATTAACAGAAGATTTATTGGTGAAGAGCCTTATTGTCCCGTTACACGGACCTATAATCGTGTGATGCGGCAGGTGCTTCCGAAAAGCGATGTTGAGGTTGTGGAAGTGCCGAGACTATCTGTCGGGCATCAAATCGTCAGTGCGTCAAAGGTGAGGGAACTTATCCGCAAAGGAGAATTTTCAAAGATTCAAGCATTGGTTCCTCGAACGACTTACGAGTTTCTGCTTTCTGAAGATGCACAAAGCATTATCCGAAAGATCCGGTCCGGTGACGAAAGACATTAAGCCTTGAGCTCACGGAAAGAGGGGCTTGATAAAAAAATGAAGGAAAGAGGGGGGATAGAAGTGCAAATTATAGATATTGGAATGGCGGGGACATTGGAATCCAGTGATGTTGTCATTAAGATTGAAAAAAACCCCAATAAAGGCATTGAAATATATTTGAAAAGCAGCGTAGAGAATCAATTTGGTCTTCAAATCAGAAAGGTTATTCAAGATACGCTTGCAAAGCTGGGGATTTCTGATGTCATTGTTGATGTAAACGATAAGGGGGCTTTGGATTGCACCATCGAAGCAAGGGTCAAAACGGCAGTCCATAGGGCGGCCCATAATACGGAATATCGATGGGGGGACAGATAGATGAGCAGATTAAGGCGTACGATGTTGTATGTGCCGGGCAATAACCCGGGAATGATCCGAGATGCCCATATTTATGGTTCGGATGCTATTATGTTCGATCTCGAGGATTCCGTATCGTTAAATGAGAAAGATGCCGCCAGATTTTTAGTATATAATGCCTTGAAAACGGTTGACTACGGAAGGGCGGAGACTGTTGTACGCATCAATGGGTTAAACACGCCTTTTGGCAGAGAAGATTTGGAAGCGATTGTACGCGTTCAACCGGATGTGATTCGTTTGCCTAAAACAGAAAGGGCGGAAGATATTCAGGAAGTAGACCGCCTGCTTTCCCAGATTGAAGATACGATCGGTATGGAACCGGGCACTATTCAATTGATAGCAGCGGTTGAAAGCGCACTAGGCGTCATTAATGCCTATCCGATTGCAGCTGCAAGTCCGCGATTGGTTGGTATTGCGATCGGTGCGGAAGATTTTGTGACGGATTTAAAAACCACCCGTTCACTGGACGGAATTGAATTGCTGACCGCCAGAAGCCAGATTTTATTTGCGGCACGAGCGGCGGGTATTGATGCATTGGACACGGTTTTTTCAGATGTCAATGATGAAGAAGGCTTTACCAATGAAGTGAAATTAATCAAACAATTGGGGTTTGACGGAAAGTCCATTATTAATCCCAGACAAATTGAAATAATCCATAACATCTTTATGCCGACGCAGGAGGAAATAAATCAGTCGGTGAGAATTATAGAAGCGATTCAAGAGGCAGAGCGGAAAGGCTCGGGTGTCATTAGTTTAGATGGAAAAATGATTGATAAGCCGATTGTGGAAAGAGCACGCAGAACGCTTGATTTAGCTGCTGCAGCAAGAGTATATGTTTAAAGCGGGGTGATTGAAACGTGTTTAATACGATAGGAAGAGACATTCCCAAAGAAATAGAAGGCATTGGGGTATTGCGACCTTATCAAAAATATAGCGGTGCCGGGAAGGCCAAAAATAGGCAAAGACTGAAAGAACGGCAGGTGTGTCAGAATAGGAATAAAATTGTAGACAACCTTGAAAAAGTGATTTTGGAAGCAGGTTTGAAAGATGGTATGACCATTTCCTTTCATCATCATTTCCGAAACGGTGATTATGTTGTAAATATGGTGTTGGATGCTGTTGCAAAGCTAGGGATTAAAGATTTGGTACTGGTGCCGAGTTCTTTGACGGACATACATGCGCCTATCATTGAACATATAAAAAACGGTGTGGTCCGCAGGATAGAAAGCAGTGGGATAAGAGGGACATTGGCGGCAGCCATCTCCGACGGGCTTATGGATATTCCCGTTATTATACGTTCCCATGGCGGAAGGGCCAGGGCCATTTCATGCGGAGAGATTCATATTGATGTTGCATTTTTAGGGGTGCCCTCCTGTGATGCTTACGGAAATGCCAACGGGTATTCCAGAGAAAATGTGGCAGCCTCTGCTTGCGGTTCCTTAGGGTATGCAAAGGTCGATGCACAATATGCGGATCATGTTGTTCTGATTACCGACAATCTTATTGAGTATCCCAACGTTCCCTTCGGCATTCCCCAATCCCAGGTTCATTATATTGTGAAAGTAGATAAGATCGGAGACCCTAACGGCATCATGTCGGGGGCCACCCGATTCACAAAAAACCCAAGAGATTTATTGATCGCAAGACATGCAGCGGACGTCATAGAAGCATCCGGCTATTTTGAAGACGGCTTTTCGATGCAGACCGGTTCCGGAGGTGCTTCTCTGGCAACTACAAGATTTCTGAAGGATAAGATGATTGCTAAAAATATTAGAGCCGGTTTTGCGTTGGGCGGTATTACAGGTCAAATTGTTTCACTGCATGAAGAGGGATTGATAAGGAAATTGTTAGATGTTCAAAGCTTTGATCTTAAAGCGGTAGAATCTCTTAAAAATAATAGATACCATTATCAAATCGATGCTTCATATTATGCAAATCCGGACAATGAAGGCAGTGCGGTCAATCAATTGGATATAGTGGTCCTTAGTGCTTTAGAGATAGATTTGGATTTTAATGTAAATGTGATTACAGGCTCCGATGGGGTGATACGAGGTGCTTCGGGAGGACATAGCGATACCGCGGCCGGTGCATCGGTGACTGTTGTTGTAGCACCATTGATCAGAGGCAGGATGCCGACAATTTTAGATAAAGTGAATACAATTGTTACACCGGGTCATACGGTAGATATTCTTGTAACGGACCAAGGCATTGCCGTCAACCCTCTGAGAGAGGATTTGGCATACAATCTCAAAGCGGCAAAGTTACCGGTAAGTTCCATTGAAGAACTAAAGGCAAAGGCCGATAGGGTTGTCGGGAAACCGGAGCCTATAAAAGTTGAAGATAAGATTGTCGGAATCGTTAATTACCGGGATGGTTCGGTCATCGATGTCATTCGTCAGGTGAAAAAGGAGCGATAGTGTTTTATGGAAAATGCAAAAGCAATTACATTAGAAGCACTTTTATCCGCCAGGGAGCAGCGGGCGCAAAATCAGAAGAAATTGATAGATGCCTTTGATGCGAATGTCATATCCTTTACGGTGAATACTCCGGGAAAGTTTAAAGATGCTCTCATCAGCAGAAAGATTCATTATGAAGGGAGGCGAGAATTAGAGGAAGTCTTGATGGAAAAAAAAATCCCTATCGTGTATGAAGAAGTCTATTATAAAACAACCGGAGCAGAAGCCTTTATAGTAGTAGATATGGATGCAGTGACACTTAAAAAAATGCTTGTAGAGGTGGAAGAGTGCCATCCGCTCGGCAGATTGTTCGATTTTGATGTCATTGATAAAAAATATAATATGATTACAAGAGCAGCAATGAATCGAACAGGCAGAAAGTGCTTATTGTGTGAAGAAGATGCATCTATTTGCGTTCGCAGTCAAAAGCATCCATATGATGTCCTGATTGAAAAAATTCGCACATTAACCAGGGAATACTTTGAAGAAAGCAAGGAAAGCAAATAGGCTGGGAAGGGAGAGGAAAATGGGCATGATTCAAACGCAAGGGAGCGTCTTACGAAAAAATAGGAGGGATAAAATGAATTTCAAGAAAACAATAGGTATGATGGTTGTATTAATGTTAGCATTGGCGTTAATGGTCTCGGGGTGCGGCCCATCCGATTCAAAGGGTACGGAATATCCTAAGAAGCCGATAGAATTTGTTGTACCCGGCGGTGCCGGCGGCGGATGGGATCTGACGATTCGTACGGTAGAAAAAGTATTAAAAGATACAAAGCTTGTACCTGTTCCAATGCCCATCATCAATAAGCCGGGGGGCGGAGGAGCCGTTACGCTGGCCCATATTCAGAAGGAAAAAGGAAATGATAAAATTGTCACGGTATATTCTCCCCCATTGCTGTTAATTAACCTAAACGGTTCCACAGAGTACAGCTATAAAGATACGACACCTCTTGCCAAGCTTATTGAAGATTATGGTGCCTTCGTTGTGGCGAAAGACTCAAAATACGGGTCCATTAAAGAAGTGATGGACGCATTAAAAGAAGATCCCAAGAGTATAAAAATAGGCGGTAATTCTGCCGTAGGCAGTATGGATCATATACAATTTTTATTGGTAGCCAAAGCGGCAGGTGTTAAAAACTTGAAGGAAATAGATTATGTTAGTTTCCAAGATAATGCAGGGGCTGCACAGCTTCTAGGCGGACATGTCCATTTATTGTCGACAGGATTGGGAGATGTAAAGGCCTTGCTGGACAGCGGTGACCTGAGGGCCCTTGCCTCTACGGCAAAAGAACGTGTGGGAGAAGGCGTGCTGGCAGATATACCTACCTGCATCGAGCAAGGGGTGGACACAATCTTTATAAACTGGAGAGGGCTGTTTGGCGTGCCGGAAATGCCTGAATACGCTCAAAAATATTGGGGTGAAACCCTGGCAAAAATGGTAGAAACACCTGAGTGGGCAGAAGCATGCAAAAGAAATGGATGGACGCCGGCTTATGCGGATGCCGAAGAGTTTGAAACATTTTTAGATGAAAACAATGAAAAATATAAAAAGATATTGGAAGAAATCGATATGTTAGGCAAGTAAATCTTTAAAACCAAAGATGGTTATTTACGGAACTGTCCTCATGACGGTTCCGTAAGGATATTTATGAAATGCGAGGTGTAAAATGATGAATTTTCAAGCAATGACGGGCATTGCTGCTGTTATTATCGGTATTGCATATAGTATTCAGGCGTATCATTTACCGAGGGCAACCGTAGGTAATCCGTTGGCCCCAATGGTATTTCCCCTCATTTTAGGCCTGTTGATGCTGGTCTGCGGCATTATTCTATTAGTAAAAGAAGGTATAAAAAAGAAAGAAGTGACGGCAGATCAAGAGAAGGAAAAAGCGAAACCGAAAGGCCTCACCCGTTCCACAAAGCTCATTATTTTTACTTGTGTGTCAAGCGTAATATATGCTTTGCTGTTTGAACGCATCGGATACGTACTATCTACACTATTATTTATGAGTTCTATTTTATTTGCACTCAATGGGAAAGAAAAGTGGAAGACGAATATCATTGTAGCGACCTGCTTTAGCATCAGCATATATGTTGTTTTTTTAAAACTTTTGTCGATATCGCTTCCGTTAATGCCGATACTTGAGATTTGATTTTGGAGGTGAATAGTTATGGATACAATATTCAATAGTTTGATGGAAGGGTTTCAGGTTGCTTTAACGCCCGGTCACTTGTTTTGGGTGACGTTAGGAGGAATTCTCGGAACCATTGTCGGTATGCTGCCGGGCTTAGGGCCGGCAACAGGCGTAGCGGTTTTACTGCCGTTAACATTTACGATGGGACCGACGGCTGCATTAATTACAATGTGCGGTATATATTACGGCGCGATGTTCGGGGGCTCCAGAAGTTCTATTTTAATCAATACGCCCGGGGACGGCGCTGCTTTGGCCGCTACTTTCGACGGATATCCTATGGCTCAAAACGGAAGAGCGGAAGCCGCTCTGGCGATGTCGGCAATTGCCTCGTTTATCGGCGGCATTATAGCTACCGTTTTTATGACAATTTTGGCTGTTCCGGTTGCAAGATTTGCGCTTCAATTCGGACCTGCGGAATATTGTCTGCTAATGCTGGCCGCTTTATCCGCTACCGCATCTATGTCAAAAAAGAATATAGTCCGCGGGTTTATTTCAATGTTTTTGGGGTTAATGATCTCTACAATAGGGCTGGATGCACAATCCGGTGTTAAGCGATTTACTTTTGGCATATTGGAGCTGCAAACAGGTATTGATTTTCTGGTTATTATTATAGCCATTTATGCGCTGGGTGAAGTGTTTAAGTGTTTTAGAGAAGTCCATGAAGGCAAGAAGAAAATGCAGACAAAATTCGGAAAAATATGGATTACCAAAGAGGATTGGAAGAAAAGTTGGCTTCCCATTTTAAGAAGTACGCCTTTTGGATTTCTCATTGGGGCTTTACCGGGTGCAGGTGGTACAATGGCATCGTTGATGGCCTATAATAACGAGAAACAGCTGGCTAAAAACCCCGATGATTTCGGAAAAGGTGATATTGTAGGACTTGCGGCTCCGGAGGCTGCAAACAATGCGGCATCGGTGGGTGCACTTATACCGATGATGACACTTGGTATTCCGGGTTCGGGAACGACGGCCGTTATGCTGGGAGCATTATTGATGCTGGGGCTTCAACCGGGTCCGTTATTATTTACGCAGCACCCGGATATTGCATGGGGGCTTATTGCAAGTATGTTTATCGGCAATGTGATATTGGCAATTGTCAACATACCTCTTGCAGGTATATTGGTGAGAGTCCTGGCAATACCTCCGAAAATTCTATACCCCATTGTTTTAGGACTGGCATTCATCGGTACGTTTGCCATTAGTAATAGTGTAGTTGATTTTTATATATTGATTATATTCGGGGTTGTAGGACTTTTCATGAATAAAGCGGGTGTGCCGACGGCACCGCTGATTTTAGGAACGATTGTGGGAAATAGTATGGAGGTATCTTTTAGGCAGGCATTGGTGATTTCGGACGGCAGTTATGGTATTTTTGTCGGTTCACCCATTGCCGTTACATTAATAATCGTTACAATCGCATCTATTGTATTTCCTTTTTTAAGAGGTTTTATAAAAAGCAAAAAGACGGTTGAAGCATAATAGGTATTTTCATTATAAAAGATACGATTAGAAGCAAAGGGTGTTGAAATGATTTCAAATGAGGATTTTTGTGAGTCTTTAAGTGAATATGCAGTTAAAGCTTTGCTCTATGAAGTTTCGGCAACCCCGAAGCCTGGGCTTGTTGACAGATGTAATGCCGGAGCGCACAAAGATATGGATTTTTTCACATTTATGTCTAGCAGTGCGGTCCTGGCCCATTATTTTTACAAATGTGCGCAAAAAGGGGTCGCTTTTGAAGGTCAAGATAGTTCAATGCTGTTGCACCAGCTCAGAAGCATAGGCATAAAAGCCGAGCGAAAGATGTATCAGGCGACTAACGGCGTGAATACCCATAAAGGACTTATCTTTTCTTTAGGTATTATTTGCGCCGCTGCTGCCAATTGTTTTTCCAGGCACAGGCAGGTTCAAATCCCAATAGAAGAAATCTGCCGTCAAGTTGCACAGATGGCCAAGGGGATTGCCGAGAGGGAATTAAAGAAAACAGGGGAAGAAAAAAATCCGACGTATGGGGAAAAGCTGTATAAAAAGTACGGGATCAAAGGCATACGGGGCGAAGTTGAAAACGGATTTTTGACAGTTCGTAAAAGGGCACTCCCGGTTTTTCTTGATCTGATAAAATTCTCAAAGAGAGGTATGAATGATATTCTGGTGCAAGTACTGCTTCATTTGATGAGCGTATCGGAAGACACCAATATTATTGGCCGACATGATTTAAATACCCTTTCATATGTAAAGGAATCTGCGGCATATGCCCTAAGCAGAGGCGGAATGTTTACGGAGGAGGGCAGGGCTTGTTTACGCGGAATGGATGCGGTTTTTATACGGAAAAACATCAGTCCCGGCGGGTCGGCAGATTTGCTCGCCGTGACGATTATGTTTTATTTTCTGAGTGAAAAGGATCACAGACCGCATTCATTTTAAAAGACAGGTTGGTCACTGGTTAATTTGAATTATTGTACACTATAAGATAGGGGTAAAATCGAAAAGATTCGACATTTTTGCGATTTTAGTCAAATTATGAAAATATTAATACTTTGTTCATAGAATATTATTATTTAAGTGTTATAATTTATTCATAGAAACCACAACATAAAACTTTTTTTCATTTACTCCTCCTTTTTTAATAGGTATAAAGCCTTTAAAATATAGAGAAACCGGCCGCATTGCGGCCGGTTTTTTGTATTTTTAAAGCAGAAAATTTGATAGAAAATTTAACCTGAATGATTCACGGCAATTCATTAAATAGTACTTTCACTGCATAGTTACGGCAATGCTTTTCCAGCACACTTTTTGCAAATACGCTATTACATGATTTGTGCTTCCAAAAGAAAATGCGAGATGATAAAATAAATAATGAAGAGGAGGTCAGAAGATGATGATGGGTTATGTAAGTGTGGAGAGCAGAGGAAGATTTTTACTAGAATATATTATGAAGAGAGAAGATTATGTTACGCTAGATGAATTAGCCAGGCATTTACATATTTCCAAACGCAGTGTATATTATGACCTTATAAAGCTCAATCATTGGCTGGAAAGCACAGGTATTGAAGCCATAAAGCCGGAGAGACAAAGAGGAATATTATTTTCTTCAGAACAGAAGGAACGATTGAGGGTATATCTCGAAGCACTGGACGGTACGGAACATCACGTTTTTTACCAGGAGGAACGTATGGCCGTCACACTATGTGAACTGATGCTGGCAAAGGAGGTCCTGACAGCCGAAAAAATGGCCAAATTGATGAATGTCAGCCGCAATACGATGCTTGCAGATATAAAACTCCTCAAGGCCCAGCTGTTGAAATATGGCTTAAAACTCCTGTATGATCAGCGTAAAGGCTATATTGTCGTAGGGGAAACAATTAAAAAAAGAGCTGTTTTTCTATACTATTTTGCCCAAATAGCTTCTTTGGCTCGCAGGGATGTACTTTCCTATTTTAATCAGGCAGCTGTAAAATGTCATCATGTCAAGCTAATGACTATTGAGAAAGAGCTTTGCGTCCAATATGTGGAAGGCACACTTGAGCAGTTGGCCGTATTGATCATGCTGATAGAAAACAGCAGGGAAAGCATCAATATGATCGATATTGATGAAAGAGAGATAGTAAGCCATAAAGAGTATGATTTGATATGTAAGTACTTTCCGCAGCTATCCGGCAGTGAGCAGATGTATATGGCGATACATTTGCTTGGGGCGAGGGTTGTGCCCGGCAAGGAATTTGTTGCATGCAACGATAAACCGGAGTTGATGGATCTTGCCCGGCATATGGTCGAGGTATTTGAGAATTTGGCATGTATCAAATTGAGTGAGCGGCAGCAGCTTATTAAAAGATTGGCAAAACACCTCAATTGTTCCCTGTATAGATACAGGTATGGCATTGTAGAAGGGAATCCTATCGCCCAAGATGTTCAAAAGCAATATACGGAATTATTTGAAATAACAAGAAGAGTCGCCGGCAATATATCAAAATTAATCGGCTATCCCATCAGTAACAGTGAAATTGCCTATCTCACGATGTATTTTGGGGCATATATACGCAAGACATCCAGAAGAAGGTATCATATAAAGGTGCTTGTGGTTTGTTCGAATGGTGTCTCTACGGTTCAAATATTGAAAAGCGAGATAGAGCAGCTTTTGCCTTTGATAGAAGTGGTAGATATTATTTCGATCAAGGAGCTGGAGAGCTATCACGAATCCTATGACTTTATCATCACAACGCTGGATATTGACGATAAGTATCCCCATATAACGGTTCGGCCGATTTTGACGTGGGAAGATAAAAAGGCTATATTATCATATGTTATGCGCACATACTGGACAAATAACAGCAAGGCTGAAGCGGAACGTTTTTTTAGGCTTGTTAAGCAGTTTGTGGCGGAAAAATTTCATCATTCTTTAATGAAAGAATTAAAGAGCTATTTTGAATATAGATTACCCGAAATCAATCGGATCACAGATCAAGAAAAGGTGGGTCTAACGGACATACTTACACCCAAAATGATTAAAATCATTGACAAAATCGATGATTGGCACAACGGCATAGCATTGGCAGCCACACCGCTTCTTGAGGAGAAATATATTACGAAAGAATATATTGATGCAATGATATTGTGCATTGAAACCCACGGTACCTATGCATTTATTACCCCACAGGTGATCCTTGCTCACGCGAGGCCGGAAGACGGTGTAGAACATCTTTCGCTTTCCATGATGAGCATACGCAATGGTGTAAAATTCCAGGACAACAGGCGTGCTAAGGTTATTTTAGTGTTGGCGCCGGTAGATAACGAACAGCACCTTCAAATACTCAAAGATATTATCGTTTTTTTCGATCACACAAGCAATATTGATCGGTTGACTAAAGCCGCTAATGAAGCGGATGCCTATTCCATCATCAAAAATATACTGCATAAGCATTGATGCGGTTGGATATTCATTTATATTCTCCAGATGAATTTAGACAGAATTGTTTTCACAAAAAAAGTGATAAAGATCACCGGCTGCAATCTGAAAAGACATGATTCATGTTCCTTATATCCAATGATCATAAACGCTGCTTTTACGTTTTTTGTGTAAATATCAATTTAATTTTAAAGCTGGGTATCTACAAACACAAAAACGTAAGATGCTTTAAATAGCTGTATGTAAAATAATAACATATCTATTATATGAGCACGCAGCAATGCAGTCAAAATATTTTAAAAGGGGTTATAGTTTCTCAAATGCAAAAAATAGTGCAGGGGAGGTGAACAACATATTTGCAAAGGGGCGGAGAGCGTTTGAAGTTTCCAAAGGCAGCGGCATATTGGTATAGGTGAATCAAGGGTTAGTGGAGAAAAATGAAAAAACAAGTATTTTGAGGAGGAGAAAGGATGGGTATTTTAGAATTTATTTTTAAGCAAATATTGGGGCAGGCGTATATACTTCTTGCGATAATTGTATTTATTGGATATTTGGCCCTTAAAGAGCCATTGTCAAAGGCGGTCGGAGGGGCCATTAAGACGGCTGTCGGCGTATTGGTTCTTGGCGTGGGTGCGGGCTCGTTAATCAGAACCTTCGGAGGCATCCTAACGCCTATTAGTGAAAAATTCGGCATGACAGGCGTATTGCTGGATACCTACAGTACAATGGTAGCGACGAACGAAAAGTTAGGGGAATTTGCCACCTGGACCATCTATACGATGTTATTTTCGTTTATTTTCAATATTATTCTCGTAGCATTTAGAAAGTATACCAGAATCCGTTCTATCTTTCTTACCGGTAATGTAATGCTGGTTCAGACAGCAATCGCAACGTATATTGTCTATCGTTTCTTACATACATCTATGATCCCTACCGTATTGATAGCCAGCGCTGTTATGGCCGTTTATTGGGGTGTCATGTCCGGGGTATTGATCAAGCCTGTGAAAGAAATTACCGGTGGCGCAAATTTTACAATTGGACATCAGCAGATGCTGGGAAGCTATGTGGCCTATAAGATAGGGCATAAGCTCGGCAAACCTGAAGATGATGTGGAACGTATTAACTTCCCGTCTTGGCTTTCAATATTCCAGGATAATGTGGTTGCTTCTTCGGTAATACTACTGATTTTTGTGGGCATTATGATGTTTGCATTGGGCAAGGACATCGTACAAGGGATGGCCGGCACCACCCATTGGGTTATATATATTTTTAGGACCGGTCTGACCCTTGCAGTTTCACTCTATATATTGCTCACCGGTGTTAGAATGATGGTTGGGGAACTGATGATGTCCTTTCAAGGCATATCGGAAAAGATATTGCCGGGTGCTGTGGTGGCAGTGGATTGTGCGGCTATCTTCGGATTTGCGCCAAAGGCGGTGCTGCTTGGTTTTATTGGCGGAGCTGTTGGCATGATTGTCGGTGTTATTACACTGATCGCCGTGCGGGCACCAATATTGATTATTCCGGGTTTTATCCCTATGTTTTTCGATAATGCTACAATCGGCGTGTTTGCTAATAAGCGCGGGGGGTGGAAGGCCGCGGCAATACTCACTTTTTGTTCCGGTGTGATACAGGTGTTTGGGAGTGGAATAGCTGCAAATGCGATGGGTGTGAATGCTTGGCAGGGCAGTTTTGATTGGGCGACCATCTGGTTGGGCATTATCGCCGTCTTTAAGTTTATTGGCAATATCTTCGGGATATCGCCGGTATAAACTTGGTAAAGATAACTAACTGCAGCCTAAAAATACTATTTACACAAAGGGTGTTTTAAAAAGTACATGATTCATTTTACTTGCGTCCGATGATCCATACATTCTATCTTTTGAAACACCTTTTGATCGGTTATGGATTGGATAAAGATAGCGCGCTTTACACCTAAATACATTTAAACAAACAACGATGGTTTTACGTTTTTTGATATGGGCCGGAAAGGAGGTGACATGTTTGATGCTTAGACTATTATGCGTATGTGGAAATGGGATGGGAACAAGTACAATATTAAAAATAAAGCTTAAAGGCATTTGTGATCGATTAGGGGTCAATGCACAAGTGGAGTCTTGTTCGGCCGGTGAGGCCCTCGCATTTGCTTCAAATACAGATATTATCCTGACAACACCGGAATGGGGAAATATGATCAAATATCCGGAAGAGGTTGTACTCATCACTGCAGTCAATCTAATGGATGAAAAATTGATTGAGGAAAAACTGTCTGAAGCGGTTAAGACTCACTTTGCCGATGAGTATTAAAAGATAATATAGGACGTTTGGTATTTTCAGACAGAAGATGAGGCAGATCTCGAAAAGAATTTTAGCGAAGGTTCATGCCGCCGGTAGAAAGGCTTGTCTTCATTGAAGTTCTTATAATATTCGAATAGGGTGGTCATAAAATGCTGAAGGAAATGTTGCAGAATCATAACTTAATACGGCTTGAGGCGGATGTTGAAGATTGGAAAGAAGCGATTGTCAGAGGGGTTGAACTGCTTTCAAAGGCAGGTATTGTAGAATATAGATACGGTGATGCCATTATCGAAAGCACCGAAAAGGTCGGACCGTATTATGTTATTTGTCCCGGCGTAGCAATGCCGCATTCAAGACCGGAGGATGGGGTTAAGGAAAATGGTATATCGATTATTACGTTAAAGAAGCCGGTATATTTCGGTAATGCTGATAATGATCCGGTGAATATAGTGATATCCCTTGCGGCCAAAGACAATACATCACATCTGGATATGATGCAAGAGGTTGTGGCCCTATTATCGTCCCGAAGCTGCATCGATAGATTGCTGGAAGCTAAAACAATTGACGAAGCGCTTGCGATATTTAATTAAGCATTCATGATGAAGGGAATGGGCATATAGACGGGGAAATTCAAATTGCCAAAATCATAGGGCTTATGGTTTTAAAGTTTTATAGTTTCGCAGATGAACGAAATGATAATGGTGAGGTGGCTTATGAATAGTAGAGAAATTATGAGGCGGAATATAGCGTTTGATTGTCCGGAACGGATTGGCCTGCGGTTTAATAGTTTGGGTATTAGTGATGTGTATAGAATTTTTACGCAGACACCTCGCCGGCTCCGTTCTGAAAATGATGTCAACATTCGCATGGATAAAAAACCGCGTCCTTTTCAAGGATATGTGGATGAATGGGGATGCAAATGGGCTAAAGAAGAAAAGGCCGGTGCAGGTGATATGGGACAGGTGGAATATCACCCATTGGAAGACTGGAGTCAGTTAGATGAATTTATATTGCCCGATCCTTTCGCCCCCGGACGTTTTGACGGGCTGGAGGAAGCATTGGCATTGTCGGGAGAGCGTTATGTCCAGCTTAACAGCCCTCACTGTTTATTTGAAAGAATGCATTTCCTGCGTGGTTTTGAGGCGTTACTGATAGATATTTATACGGAGCCTGAAAAAGTAAGGGAGCTTGCAGACCGCGTGATTGAATACCAGATCGGTATTGTAAAGGAGGCACATCGCCTATCCAAGGGGCGAATTGATTGCTTTGATACAACCGATGATTGGGGTACGCAGCATGGACTTTTAATCAGCCCTGAGCTCTGGCGTGAAATTTTCAAACCGTGCTATAAAAGATTAGTGGATGCTATTCATGCGGCAGGGATGCATATCCGGTTTCATACCGATGGGAAGGTAAATGCTATTATGGAAGATTTTGTTGAGTTGGGTATTGATATTGTAAACATACATCAACCTCAATTGCTGGGTATTGAAGAAATCGGCAAAAGATTTGCAGGCCGTATTTGCTTTGAAGCCGCCGTAGATATTCAGGTCACGTTGCCGACAGGAGATAAAAAGGCGATTGAGGATGAGGTGAAAAAGTTAATAGAGTGCTGGGCGACCCCCGAAGGCGGACTGATTGCAGTAGAGTATCGATACCTTGATGCTATTGGTGCAACCCAAGAATCCCTCCAATGGGCACTGGATGCCTTTCGAAAGTACGGTTCCTTTGAGCATTGTTAGCAGAAGGCAGATAGATAAAAGCAATTTCAGATGTTCTAAATGAACGCGTTGTGCCGGCCCAATAGTATTCCGGCCATACTATTGATGGCACAACAGGCTGAATGAAAAAGGGGGGATAAGATGTTTTCTAAATCCATAGAAATTACCAATCATACCGGGTTGCATGCCCGGCCGGCCTCGGATTTTGTGAATGAAGCCAAAAAGTTTAATTGTAAAATCATTGTTGAAAAAGGGGAGCAAAAAATCGATGGCAAAAGTATTCTTGGGCTATTAGGTCTGGGTGCCGGAAAAGGGGCCAAGATTATAATTACAGCCGATGGAAAGGATGAAGAAGAAGCTGTCAATCAATTGGTTCATTTAATACATTCTTTTAACGGATAAAGGAGGAGATAAGTTTTGAAAGGGATTGCAGCTTCTCCGGGGATAGTCATTGCAAAAGTTTTTAAGTTTGAAAAGCCTGACATAATGATTGATCACAATACGATTAGTGAGGAGGAAACAAGAGCAGAGGTTCAGAGATTTAACACGGCCAAGCTAAAAACAAAAAATCAATTGTCGGATATCGCAAAAAAAACGTTGGCAGCGATGGGAAAAGAAGAATCAAAAATATTTGATGCACAGATCATGGTGGCAGAAGATCCCATGTTTCAGCAGCAGATCGAGCAAAATATCAACGATAAGCGGCTAAAGGCAGAGGCGGCTTTAGACCTGGCCGTCAAAACGTTTAGCGCCATGTTTGAAAGTCTTGAGGATGAATACATGAGAGAAAGGGCGGCAGATATAAAGGATGTGGGGCTAAGAATATTATATAATTTAGCAAATGTGGAAATTATGTCTTTGAATCATCTTGATGCACAGGTCGTCGTAGTGGCCGAAGACTTGACCCCTTCCGATACGGCACAAATGGATACGGAGAAAGTACGGGGATTTGTCACAAATGCCGGGGGAAGAACATCTCATACGGCAATTATGGCCAGGACGTTAGAGATTCCTGCCGTTGTCGGCACAAAAGAAATCACTTCGATTGTAAAGGGAGAAGAAACCATCATCGTTGACGGCATTGAAGGGGTAGTGATCGTAAATCCGACCGAAGAAGAACTAAACGTTTTTCAACAAAAACGGCAAGCATATATCGAAAAAATAAAAGCGCTGGAAAAAATAAAACAACTGCCTGCCGTTACAAGGGATGGCAGAAAGGTGCAGCTCGCTGCAAATATCGGAACTCCTAAAGATGTACAAGGCGCACTAAAAAGCGGTGCAGAAGGTATGGGGCTATACAGAACGGAGTTCCTGTATATGAATAGAACGGCCTTGCCGACAGAAGAGGAACAATTTGAAGCTTATAAAGCGGTAGCCGTAGCAATGAAAGATCGTCCGGTGATCATCAGGACACTGGATATTGGTGGGGATAAGGCGCTGTCCTATATGAATTTTCCCAAAGAGCTCAACCCTTTCTTGGGCTGGAGAGCCGTCAGGATGTGCTTGGACAGGCCGGATATATTCAAGACCCAGCTAAGGGCAATATTAAGGGCGAGTGATGAGGGCAACCTGGCGATCATGTATCCTATGATCACCGATATGAACGAAATCCATAGGGCCAATGAACTTCTGGAAACAGCTAAGGAGGAATTACGGGAGAAAGATACACC
>JAKSBV010000142.1 GCA_022360955.1 Bacillota bacterium | reverse complement strand
TTCATTTTCAACAGTCAAATCCTTACACACAGCATAATGAAAAGCAAAGTTCGTATCCTTTACTACATAAAAGAGAAGAGAACTTATTCGTGAGTTCTTTCCAGTCAGGATAATCTGATAATTTTGATAACCCAGCTCCCACAAAGAAAGTTAGCTTTCCATTTTTTGAAGCAATTTTTATGTTCCTGATATATGCATTCACCATACTGCTCTCCTTCTAAGCAAACGGTTTGGCATTTGCAATCTAGAAATTCTTTAAATATTATTAGTAAGATACTTATTATCCACATCCTCAACAAGCACCTTCATCTGACTAATAGCAATCTTATTCAATTTCTCTAACCTTGCACTTTGCTCCATTCCCTCATTTATAAATACAGCATTCAAGCTCTCAAGATTAGACAGACAAACTAATTGCGATACATTTGCATAATCTCTTATATTTCCCTTTTTATCAGGATTTTGCTCTCTCCACGACTTTGCTGTCTTTCCAAATAAAGCCATATTAAGCACATCCGCTTCTGAAGCATATATAATGCTCTTCTGCTTACTGCTTAATTCATCTGGAATTAAGTTTTCTTTTATTGCATCTGTATGTATACGATAATTAATCTTAGCAAGATTTCTTTTTATGTCCCATCCTATTTGTATTTGTTCCTGCTCTTTTAATCGCTGAAACTCTTTAATCAGATATATCTTAAACTCTGCGCTAATCCACATACCAAACTCAAATGCAATATCTTTATGGGCATAAGTGCCGCCATATCTTCCTGCCTTTGCCATCAAACCTACTGCATTTGTCTTATTAACCCACTCTTTAACACTTATCTTGTAGCTATTTAATCCTGCTTGACTTCTAATTATGGCGAATTCGCCATAATTAAAATCTGGATTATGAATTCTTTCCCATATTCCAAGATATTCAACTGTATTTCTATTTCTAAGCCAATCTGAAATAAAGAAATCTCCATCCTTTGCTTTCAGCATATCCGTTAGCGATATATAATCTTTTTCATTTACTAAACTTATTGTTATCTCTGTCCCCTGCACATCAATTTTTTTATTCAATGCCATTATTTTGCCCCCTTTCAACGTTCATGGTGTATTTATTGAATATTATAGCACTAGCAACAACATATGCCAACAATATCCTCTTTATAAAGACAATTTTCCTCAAAATAAAAGACAAAATCTCTTTTTAACCAATAGAAATTTTGTCTCTTAATGTATGCTAAATTTATCTATATACTATTTCTCTTAAAACAACTTCCTCAGCCACACTCCTAGCAGTATTATAATACCCAACTCTACCCACAAACCCACAATCCTCTGGAATCGGATGCCTTTTAAAATACTGCTTTTCAATCAACATAGCCATTTCATTAGCTTCATCATTAACCCTATGACAATACTCCGTCAACTCACCATTTATAAGCAATTCCCTATACATATTAGGCTTATGCTCCTTGATAAACTTAAGCCTCATTCGCCCATATTTCCCAAGTGGCATTTCATCGTACTTCACATCATTTGAAATCTGAATCTTAGGATATAATATCCCCTCAACCTCTATATACTCTAATTCTACAGGCCTAAACTTACTACTCATCTGAAAGTACCTCCATCATAATCCTAGCACCGATTCTAAAGCCTTTAATGAAGGTTTCAAGATAATAACATGAATCTCTTTCATTGAGTGTAGTTGACAATTCATCATAAAGCTTGAATTCAGCTTTATGTTATCTGCTTGTGAATTCCTCTTCTAATCTACTAAACTTGCTATTGACCTGTTCAAATTCTTTCCCTCTTGGCAAAACACCTTCATTACTATAAAGTTCACCATAATACAGCTTCTCTAACATACGCTTCATTTAAATCACCTTTCTCATATTTTATTTAAAAGGTAATCCAAACAAAAACATCCTTATATCCACTCACATCCTACCTTCGTTCAATACCGCTTGGACATATCTACTCAGTACCTATTTTTATAGCAACACGCACTTTAATTTCTCTATTAAAGTTCTTATTCCTGAAATTCGCTATGTCAGTGCTAAAAGTACAATAATCGCAAAAGTGTGTAAATTCCTTGATTATCATGCGTCTTGGCGATATAGTACTGTCATTTTCTCGACGTGAAGGGTATGAGGAAAATTATCAATTGTCAATATTTAAATACATCTCATGTTTAGGTTCAACAAGTTTGACACCATCTTTTTCAGCTTGTTTACTTGCATTTAAATACATCTCATGTTTCGGTTCAACGGCGGCAATGGGACGTGAAATCAAATATCTATCGACATTTAAATACATTACATGTTTCGGTTCAACATTGGAATGGAGATTACATTATACTGTACCAGCAACTGGATTTAAATACATTACATGTTTCGGTTCAACACGCGAGCATTATTATCCGTCTGCGCGGACGCGCATTTA
>JAKSBV010000243.1 GCA_022360955.1 Bacillota bacterium | reverse complement strand
TTTTTTAGGGTTACTTTGCGTGTCAGATGCAATGCACTGCAAAATTAAAGTATTTTACAAGAAATGATTCACTAACTCCTTTACAATAAAGTTCAAATCTATTGTAAAGGAGTTTTTAATTATGCAGCACTATCTGCAGCTCATGCAAAGTGACATGGAGCTTAGAGGCTTCTCTTCCAATACCAAGGATTACTACCCACGCCATATTTTAAGGTTTCTGAAACATTGGGGCAAATCACCTGAAGCAGCAAATGAAAAAGATCTCTGCACCTTTTTGTATCATCTGCTGACAGTAGAGAAACTCAAACCAGCTACTGTCAACCAGTGCAATTCCGCACTGCGGTTTTTCTATGAGGTTACTCTCAACCGAACCCTCAATTTAAGAGCTTTACCAAGGTTTAAAGAGGGATACAGGATTCCTGAAATTCTCACTCCAGATGAGGTTATGCAAATCATCAATACTTGTTCCAACCTCAAACACAAATGTATATTAATAACCCTCTATGGTTCTGGAATTCGCCTTGCTGAGTTGACTAATCTCAAAATCAGTGATGTTGACAGCAAGAACATGAGGCTGTTTATTCGTCAAGGCAAGTGCAAGAAAGACCGATACGCCATCTTGTCAAAAGCAAACCTGGACATCCTCCGTGAATACTACAGAGCTTATCGCCCTAAAGATTGGCTGTTTGAGGGAAGGTCCAAAGGAAGCAAATACACCAATCGGAGTGTACAACTGTTAATTTGCAAATATTCAAAAACCGCAGGAATCACCAAGCATGTAACAGTACATACCTTTCGTCACTGTTTTGCCACCCACATACTGCAAAACGGTACCGATATTCTGCAAGTCAAAGAACTTTTAGGGCATACAAGCATTTCATCCACAATGAGGTATCTGCACCTTGCCAACTCTGAGTTCCAAAAAATCACCGCACCTATTGATGTCTTGATGGGAGGTAGTACAGATGGTTGAGGTACAGGATATTTTCTCCGCATATGGGGAGCAATATCGTCAAACACATAATCTGCCCATTTCCCATCTTAAAGCCATATCTGCTATTGAGCGATGCCGAACCGTCGAGCTTGGTGGGCATATAGATGTATGTGATGAATGTGGTGCCACAAGGAGTTCATATAACTCGTGCCGCAACCGGCATTGCCCCAAGTGCCAGACCCTTACAAAA
>JAKSBV010000219.1 GCA_022360955.1 Bacillota bacterium | reverse complement strand
TTCCTTTGACAGGCCCGAGGCCCTGCTTGACTGGATCAATAAAACAGGAGCGGCAGCCGGAACGGCACAGATCTTTAGGGACTATGATCGTGTCAAAGGCAAGATCATTAAGGAGATTGAGAGAGAAAAATGTGTCAAAGGCCGATATAGTATCAATCATAAATTTACATACGGTTTATTCAAGCGTTCTTAGGTCTTGGGGAGAGGAGAATCAAATATGAACATATATCAGTGGGGAACTATTGCGCATATGGCCTTGCAAAAAAATGTCATAAAAAGCTTGTATGCGATGTACGATATGTTAAAAGAGGATGCGCATTTTACACCGGTTAAATATATCAAGATGATCTGTAATATTATCAAGGGTGAAAAGATTGTCAGATTTGAGGACAAATATGTATTGAGTACTTTTTTGCCCCCCTTTCCTTCAAGGGCTTTTGATACCAATCTAAAAGCCGTTGAGTGCCCTCAAAATATATTTACACAGCAGATTTATGCGAAAAGAAGTGCGCCGATATCCATGTATCTGTGTTTAACCCATAAGTGCCCGAACAACTGTCTTTATTGCAGTGCTAAGAATAGAAATGATGAAGGTGAACTTACGACAAAGGAGTGGACGGAGGTTATAAAAGACCTTCAAGACATGAGAACGCCTATCATAGGGCTTACCGGAGGAGAACCTATGATCAGGGAAGATATATTTGAGATCGTAAAGGCGATTGACGATAGAAGTACATCGATATTATTTACCAGCGGATGCAATTTGACCTTGGAAAGAGCGAAAGAGTTGAAAAAGCATGGCTTATTCGGCATAGGCATAAGCTTAGATTCTTATGATAAGCGGACACACAACCAAAACAGAAAGAGCGAAAAGGCCTTTGATGATGCGGTGAGAGCACTTCAAAACGCACGAGAAGCGGGGCTTTATACGATGGCCCAAACGGTCATCTTGAAGGAAGATGTGGAAGAAGAAAAATTGTTCAAACTCTTTGCCCTGGCACAAGAAAATGGGGCCCATGAGGTGAAAATACTGGAGCCGATCTTAAGCGGAAATCTCCTCACGGCACAAAACCCGGACAAGATACTCTATGACAAGGCAGTGAGGAAAAACTTGATAGAAATCCAGCACAAAGCCAATCGGAAAAGCAAATTTCCTAAAATAACCACCTTTGCCTATACGGAAAGTGAGGAAAAATACGGCTGTGGTGCCGGTGTGCAGCACTCATATATAAGCGCGGCCGGACATTTGTATCCATGTGATTTTGTACCTATGACTTTCGGCAGCGTAAGGGAGAGAAGCATTAAGGAATTGTGGAAGGAAATGAACAAAGTGATAGGTCTCCCAAAGATAGGGTGCTTTGCCCAGAAGGTCAATCGGCAGGTCTATCGTAAGGCCGAGGGCATACTTCCGTTAAATAAAGAAGAGTCCGTCAATATCTGCCTCAAACATAGATCCGATAAATTTCCGGCGTACTATAGAGAGCTGATGGATAGTTAACAATGAATAATTAATAATTAATAATGAAGAATGAGGTTTTTGGGGAGTTATGGATGATTCTAAAATAAAGGATAATTGATATATAGATAATAAACAGTAAAGATTGAAATATAATCGTACTCCAGTAAC
>JAKSBV010000359.1 GCA_022360955.1 Bacillota bacterium | reverse complement strand
CCTGTTAGTGCCGCAGAGGGAGGAAGCAGCAACTGTTTGAGCGGTAGCGAGTTTTGCTGCGGCCCGGCGCAAGCTTACAGGCTCTTTGCCTTGGAATATCAGTTATTGGAATAATTTTCTTCACTTCAAATTTATGTACCCCTCTCAGTCCAAAGTATGTTTGCAGTTCTCATGGTATCATGTTAAAATATTTTTAAAAGGGGGTATTGATATGTCAACCAGCTGTAACGAGAAAACCTGTCCATGTCCTCATATGGATTGCGAAAGACACGGAAAATGTTGTGCATGTATCAATCATCATGTAAAAACCGATTCTCTTGTCAATTGTATGAGACGGATCGCCGGCAAAGCGTAATAGGACCTTTCAAAAAGCTGTAAAGGTACATTTTGTTGATCTATAGATAATAATGTCTTACAAGAAACTATCGAATGATGTATATGTTCAAAAAATGCAGTATACTTGTTTTATTCTTTTTTGTCATTATTCCATTTTCATCCACAAATGTGGATAAAAGTGTGGATAAATTTGGTAAATCCTCTTTTATACGACTATAGATAACGCACACTAGCATTAGAAATATAATTGTATGTAGGTAACATTATGGAGAATCTTAGAGATTGTTTACGCAGCAGAGGGGATAAGCATCAATTGTTTGAGCGTTAGCGAGTTTTGATGCGACCCGAAGCAAGTAATACAAGCTCTTAGATTCGGAATACCAGTTACCGGAGTACTATTATATTTTAAACTTTATTGTGCGCTGTCTATATAATAAAAGAGGATTTTTTGTTACTCTTTGGCCGCCCAGCTGATTACATACTCCATCTGACTTTGCGGCAACGGCATACCCGGATTATTGTCTATCCACTGTCCCGAAAGGTTTAATTCATTAGCAGTCAACTCGAAATGACACATTGCAATCCCAACATCCATTTTTTGTATATCAAAGGATAGCATCTTTGCATAACCCCGGGTACGATTGACATAAAAGTGAAACATCCCATGATTTTTGTCCCTCACAATGATCCACGGTTGCTTGTTTGAGGCCGATGGCCCCAACCGCACCATTTCCAAGGGCGTGGCAAATGTTCCTGCTTCTTTCTCAGTGAGCGGGGTATCAAAATTTCCGTCAAAAAACAATTTTTCCCACGGTTTTCTGTTTTTAGAACCTGCGGCCAGCCTCACGACATGATCCCGTATACTGCGCTTAGCTTCGCCATAACCCACGGGCGTAACGACCGGAATGGTCTCGCCTTCTTTTATACCTGCCTTCTTTCCAAAAGAACTTCTTGTGAACGTTCCGCCCAGCCAGCACGTTCCAAGCCCCAATTCCGTTGCAAACAAAACCATCTTTTCAAATACATATCCGTAATTCTCCATATCTTTTTCCGCTTCTTTATTCACACCCGCAACAAAGGTTCGGGCCCCTTTAATAAAACCGTAGGTACCCAGTTTTTCTTCCTCACTTCCATCTTCATCCATACGATCAATCAACTTAAATCTCATGTTAGTACCAAACGGGCCGTCACTATTTGCAGCAAAGTATTGCTGTAATTGCTCCCTATCTTCATCCACAAGCGGCTTTCCATCGTATGTTCGCCAAGATGAACGCTTTTTAATAAGTTCAACTACCGATTGACTAAACATTGCAAACTCCTCCCTGATACCGTATACTCGGTTTTTATAGGCCAATGATTAGACTCCAGCTATAGATAGGATGAATTCCACCTCCACACTTCTATATTTTTACAATCCTCTAGTATTATTATAGAGCCTTAGCCTTTTATTTTCAAGCTTTTTATCCATTCCCGCCTGCAAATAATAAAGCCTAGAGGATATTTTAACCTTTAAGCTCCCGGATGATGATTGTTCAGAAAAACACCTATTCTCTATGGGTACAACATCTTCTACATCAAATTTGTTATTTTTATCACATTTTTCTCCTATATTCATATTATGTAAAATGTATAAACAAACCTGGAGGAATGATATGAATCCTGAAAACCTTGAGACTTTAAAATTACAAATACGGTGCATCAAACAAAAACTAGTAAACATGTATAGGAACCAAACGCTCCTTGACGAAAATGTATTAAAACTGGCATACCAATTAAAGATTTTGAACGAAAAATATGAACAGCGGACTTCCTGTACAAACCGGTCCCATAAATGATGCTCACTTGATTTTCTCTATAAAACAGATGAAAGCTCACGGGTAGAGCAGCTACCCTTCTGTTTCCGGCAGAATTTTGCCGGGTATGAGAATAAAAATATAAAAGTCGACCTTTCCGCTCAGGTCGACTTTATATATAAAAAAGGAGGAGTAAAAATGAAAAAAAGTTTTATTTATTTGTTTGTTGGTTGTGATATATATATCATAACACCAAAATAAAGATATTTTATGAACAGAATGTTAACAATAGTGCTGTTATTTTACAATCGCATTACAGATTATAAATTAACAGATTTTTTAATGCTATGATTCCGTATATCGTTATTTTTCCTGTATAAAGAGGCGGCTAAAATGTTTTGCAATTTAAATATCCGGGGTTGATTTCTAAGATAACAAAACGCCTTAACGTTATCATTCCGGATATCAATCACTTCGATATTTCTCTTGGTTATTTGGTCACCTTTTTGATAAATAATCGTTACGATGCATTTCCTTTCCATAGAGGCTTTTAAGATATGTTGTATCATTAAAATCACCCCACCAAATATAATCATTCATTTATAGTATACACCAAACACCTGTTCGTGTCAAGAGCAAAAAATATTGGGGAATATTGGGATGATAAAATTATTCTTTAATATACGATTTTAAATACTGACCTGTCTTTGAACGAGGACAATTAATTATATCTTGGAGAGTTCCTGCTACCACCACTTCTCCTCCATTTTTTCCAGCTTCAGGTCCTATATCAATAATATAATCAGCCTGTATGATTACATCTGGGTTATGCTCAATAATAATCATAGAATTCCCTTTATCTATTATAGTTCTTATAGCTTTAAGCAGCCTTTCAATATCTTTTGAGTGAAGACCTGTAGTGGGTTCATCCATAATATAAAGCATATCCTTTTTTCCTCTAATCTTGCTTATCTCTTTTGCAAGTCGAATACGTTGTGCCTCTCCACCGGAAACAGTATTAATCTGCTGGCCTAATGTCATATAGCCTAAACCTAGATCAAATATAACTTTAAGTTTATTATATATGTAACTATTATCCTCAAAAAAGGAAAGTGCAGTTTCAATATTAAGAGCTAATACTTGTGCAATGTTTTTCTCCTTATATAATACTTCTAAAACATCTCTATTATATCGAGAGCCTTTACATATTGGACATATTGTCTGTAAATCCCCCAAATAGTGAACATGCGTATCCATGTATCCCCTACCCTTACAAGAAGGACATGCCCCTTTAGCATTAAAAGAATAATACGCTATATCAGTTAGTCGATATTTTTTTGCATCCTTACATTCTCCAAAAATTTTTCTTATAGCATCAAAAACTCCTATGTAAGTAGCTGGTATAGACGTCCTGGACCTGTTTATAGGTGATTGGTCAATACAGTAAACATCCTTTATCATCTCTCTTCCTTCTATTTGAAGATGTTCACCCGGTATAACCCTAGGGTCATGCAATGAAGACCAAAATGCTTTATAAAGAATTTCTATAGCTAAAGAACTCTTGCCTGAACCGGAGATACCAGTCAAACAGACCAGACTGTTAAGCGGAATAGATATATCTATATTTTTCAAGTTATTTGCTCGAGCGCCAATAACCTTTAACATGGGCTTATCTTCTATACATGTGTGTTTGGCTATCATTTCATTATTTTTACGCTTTAAAAATGATGCTATAACCGATTTATCATTGTTTATAATATCATCAATAGTCCCGGTAGAAACTATTTCTCCTCCTTTAATTCCTGCTCCCGGTCCCATTTCAATTATGTAATCTGCATTTGCAACTATGTCCAAATCATGTTCAATAGTGACTACGGTATTACCTTTCTGACGTAACTGGTCTAAAAGATTTATGATTTTTATATTATCTAACCCGTGCAATCCTACGGTAGGTTCATCAATTATATAAGTTAAGCCCATCAGACCAGACCCTATCTGTCCGGCTAACCGAACTCTTTGGTATTCACCTCCGGAAAGTGTATCAGCTCTTCTGTTTAAATTAAGATATCCTAGACCAATCATAATTAGCGAGTTAATTCTAGTTCTTAATTCATTCATTACTGGTAATACGGCATCAGTCTTTTCAGGAGGTATTTCCAGGTTATCTATAAATGGCTTTAAATCATTTAGCTCCATATCTCCCAAATCATAATAATTATAGCCATTAATGCTTATAAACTGCCTTTGTGGTTTTAACCTTGTTCCATTACATGATTGGCAAGCTTCATCAATCATAAACCTATTAAAAAACTTTTCTTGTGCTTCAGTAAATTCATATTTTTGTTTGTTTTTATATAAATTGTTTATTCCGGTAACTAAACCTTCAAAATCAATGGATTCCCCCACTTTTGCAGTATAACTTGGCATCTCTTTTTTGTAGCTATCAGGTCTTAATAAAGGAAATGTTTCACCATTTGTTCCATAAAAAATTATTTTTTTTGCAAAATCCGGCAATTTATCAAAGGGGTCTTCAAAAGAAAATTTATAATGTTTTGACAAACTATACATTCGCATAAAATAAAAAGGCTTATTATTATCGTAAACCTGTGAAAAAAAAGGCCCCAATTTCAAACTCTTTCTTTTGTTTTTCACAAGAATATCTGGAAATGCTGCCTTTTTTATGCCTGTACCTCGGCAATCTTCACAACTGCTGCTCATATCATTAAAAGAAAAAAACGATGGTAAAATGTCTGCTGTAAACATTCCGTGGTCAGCACATCCATGCTTTTTAAAAAACCAATCACACTTCTCTCTTTCAGTAATATCAGGTATAACAATTCTAATAAATCCCTCTCCCTGATGAAATGCATTTTGTATTGCTTGTATATCACTTCTGGATAGTTCTTGATGTATTTCGAGCTTATCAGCTATAACCATCATAGTTATAGGCTGCTTATCTATTGTTATCCAATCACGAAGATCTTTACGTACCCCGTCTATCTCTATTCTTTTGTATCCTTTTTTTCGTAAATTGTAAAAAAATTCTTCATATTTCATGCTTTTTATCTTATAAACTGGAAACTGTAGTTCTACAATTGTTGATTCAGGTAATTTTTCTAAATCCTTAATAAGATAATGAAATGGCCTTATTGGATAATTGGTTCCACAATAAGGGCAATTGACTGTTCCTACCATCGTATATAGATAACGAAGATATATACTAATCTCTGAAAGCGTTCCAATTGTTGCTCTAGGATTATTACTTGGTTTATATTGTTTTAGACTTATCACAGGTGTTAATCCTTCAATAAAATTTACATCAGGCTGTTTTAATTGACTGGTAAACCTTTTAAGTTGTTCAGAAATACAATCCAGTAAACGTTTTTGTCCTGCTGCATAGATAACATCGTAGGCAAGTGTTGATTTACCAGAGCCACTTACACCGACTATTACCGTATGTTTACCATGAGGTATATTCACTGAAATATTCTTGAGATTATGTTCTCTAGCTCCATTTATTCTAATACAATTTTTTGACATTTTACACCTTCCTTATACAAGCGACACTATGGAAATTAACTCCAATTAACAATACTCCTTCTTTATTTTATATCCTATTTGGAAAAACTCTTCAGCATTGTTATTTATTCTTACGGGTTCAACATAAATATCTACAATACCCATTCGATATAACCAGTCATAGTTTATTCCAAAACCATGTTCTCTAGTTTTTAAGGAAAACTCTTTTAAGGTACCATGCTCTATAAGATAAGAAATGATAGGCCGATATACTTCCATTGTATTTTCTTTCAAGTATTCATGACATGTTTCAATAATCTCTTCAATAATATGATTTGTAACTTTTTCAGAATACAAAACATCATATATTTTATTAAACAATATAGGATTGATTTTACTGGCCTGAGAGATAATTTCCCTTTCAGGAAATAAACGTGCCCTAGCAACTTCTAACCATGCAATTCCTTGTGCAATATGAAAAATAAAATAAATAGCATTAGCACTGTTATTTTTTACTTTAATATTTTTCTCTGCTTTATTCATATAGTATATCGCTTCTGAAAAACCCAGTAACATTTCAATTTCCCTTTCACGATCTCCTATGTATAATATATCTTCAAAATATTCTTTCAATATTTTATCCTTAGTGAAAAGCAGAGTACTCTTTGAAAGAGCACAAAAGAAATAGTCTGAAACATTAGTACTTTCTAAATAATTTTTAAAGTTATTCTTTTTTCTAACATTTATAACTATGGGTACATCATTTTCAATAAGATAGTAGGAGGAGCTTCCCTTATAACTATCATCATATATAAGCAGGATCTGTAAGTCAGACCACTCCCAAATCATATCATGGCTCATACTACCTATTAAAAAGCCGGCTAAACACTTTATATCAGTTTTAAACTTTTCAACGATAATATTTAAAGCCCTGCTATATTGCTCCCGTATTTCTAACTTCTCCACAATAAAGTACCTCCACTTCTAAATATTTCTATTATATTATAAATTCTGATATAAAACAATCTATTAAAATTTTTGAGTTTCCCCATTTTTAATAAGCATAATGCTCACCGGTGTTTAAAGCAAAGGAGTTGAACATATCCATCTTCTGTAGTATTCCTCTATCCGCCAACGCATAAGGTATACCTTTGTCATGATTATTGGAAGTCTTGAATCGGAACTTTTTAAGTTACTCGACAACTGAAAAAATGGGGAAACTCAAATAAAAAAATATTGGGAATATGCGTCACGCATATCCCCAATATTTCTCGCGCATTTTGAACCGCCGTTAAACCTCTGCTTCACTTTTGCGCCCGTTTCCTTTACTTGAT
>JAKSBV010000163.1 GCA_022360955.1 Bacillota bacterium | reverse complement strand
GCCGGATATCATTGTATGTCGTTCCGAAAAACCTCTCATGAAAGAACTAAGAGATAAAATCGGATTGTTTTGCAATATATCCGGCAATGCGGTTATCCAGAATCTCGATGCCGAAACATTGTATGAAGTCCCGTTGATGTTGGAAAATGAAGGGCTTGCAGAGCTTGTATGCAAAAGACTCAACGTGGCATGTGATAGGCCGGATCTGACGGAATGGGCCGAAATGGTAAAAAAGGTTAAAAACCTTCAAAAAAATGTGACCATTGCGCTGGTTGGCAAATATGTTGCACTCCATGACGCATATTTCAGTATCGTAGAATCCCTAAAGCACGGTGGGCTGGCTAATGACAGCGAAGTAGAGATAAAATGGGTGAATTCCGAAAACATAACCGAAGAAAATAGTCACGCCCTTCTGAAAGATGTCGATGGGATCTTGGTACCCGGAGGTTTTGGAGACAGAGGGGTAGAAGGCAAAGTGGCTGCGGCAAAATATGCAAGAGAGAACAATATTCCCTACTTCGGGATATGCCTGGGGATGCAAGTGGCCGTAATAGAGGTTGCCCGCAATCTGGCAGGATTGGAAGGCGCCCACAGTTCGGAACTGAATCCGCAGACCCCTTATCCGGTCATTGATCTTATGCCCGAGCAGAAAGATATAGAAGAAATGGGCGGCACGATGCGCCTGGGCTTATACCCCTGCAAAATAGAAGAGGGTACGAAAACCTATGCAGTCTATAAGGATGCATTGATCTACGAAAGACATAGACACCGCTACGAAGTCAACAACGAATACCGGGAACAAATCAAGCAGCACGGACTGATCACAGCCGGCCTGTCCCCCGACCAGCGCCTGGTGGAAATCGTGGAGCTTTCCGACCACCCCTGGTACATCGGCGTCCAGTTCCACCCGGAATTCAAATCAAGACCCAACCGCCCCCATCCGTTGTTCAAAGAGTTTATACGGGCCGCGTTGCAGCGGAATGGTGGGTAGTGAGTGGTGGGTAGTGGGTAGGGGTTGTAGGAATTATTAATCTGGGGATTAATAATTCCTTTCATGAAAGATAATACATTTGAATGAGTAAGAGGTCGTTGGAACTTTGTTCGAACATAGATTCAATGTTAATAGCTAAAAAAATGGAGGTAGGATGGGGAATTATCAAAATCTTGACGTATGGAAGTTAGCGCATCAATTTGTTATTGAGTTGTATAAAACAACAAATATATTTCCGGGTACTGAAACGTATAATATCACTGCACAAATTAGACGGGCTGTAGTTTCCATACCTTGTAATATTGCGGAAGGGTATGGTAAACACTCCACACCGGAGTTTATAAGATTTTGTCAAATAGCAAAAGGTTCGGCCGTAGAAATAGAATATCTACTCTTATTATCAAAAGATCTAGGCTATATAGATGTTAATACATATCACAGACTAAATGAAAAATGTGTAACAATATTAAAAATGCTAAGCAAATTACTAAGCGCCCTAAAGCATAAGACTAAAACAAAGCCATAACCAATCATCTAGGCCCTAAAATCCTACCCACCACCCACCACCCCCTACCCACTAACTTTACAAGTTTGTTACAACTCCACCAACCCCATTGACTCTAAAATATACCAATGATATAATTTCCATAGAATCAGGACAGGTAACTTTTGCTAGCCCTGATGGTAATGTTAGGTTATTTATGAAAGAGGGATAACCTAGCCAAGATAAATTCGTGAAAACCCTCTTTCAAAAATTATATTTAATAAGGGAGGATTTGAGAGTTATGAAGAATCTCAAAAAAGCATTAGCGATCATGGTAGTGTTCGCTATGGTACTTAGTACTGTTGCTTTCGCAGCTCCTGCTGACGTAGAAGGTACAGACTATGAAGATGCGGTTGTAAGACTTCTGGCCTTGGAAATCGTTAGCGGATTCCCAGATGGGGATTTCCAACCGGAGGGAAAAGTGACAAGAGCCCAAATGGCTAAAATGATTATGACTGCGCTTGGTGCAGGCGAAGCTGCAAAATATGGAGGCGCCACGGACTTTTCTGATGTTGCTGCAGACCACTGGGGAAGCGGATACATCAAGCTGGCGGCCGGTAGAAAGGTTATCACAGGTTACGGCGACGGAACGTTCGGGCCTGAAGATGAAGTAACCTACGCTCAAGCGATTACCATGATTGTTAGAGCTTTAGGGTATGAGCAAAAAGCGACATACTACGGCGGATATCCTCACGGATATATTTCAGTAGCTGCAGAAGAAGGAATTACTGATGATGTTAAAGTGCATTCGGATTCGTCGGCTAACAGAGGAAATGTTGCGCTTATGCTGGATCAATCCTTAGACGTTCCTATGATAGTTCAGACCAATTGGAATCCTAATAATCCTGACTATGAGAGAGATGAAGACAAGACGCTTCTCAGCGAGTACTTGGATGTTGATGAGTTCGAAGGATATGTAACAGCTGTTCCAAGTTCCGACGACAAGCTTGATGACAATGAATTCAAAATGCTTGATGAAGATAGCGGGAAAACAAAAACCTTTACTGCTATTGGCAATGTAGATTTTGACACGCTTTTGGGTGTTGAAGTTAAAGTATGGGCAGACGGTGACGATGCTTTATATGTAAATGTCGAGACCGATGACAATGAGCTTTTGTTTGATGCTTTGAAAGAAATCAAAAAAGATGGTGAAGAATTCAAGCTTGATATAGCTGACAAAACCTATGATTTAGCAGATGATGTTGAAATTTATGTGAACTTTGAAAAAGTAGATGAAGATGAAATAAAAGATATCAGAAATAACAAGGGAGATAATCAGCAAGGGGTTTATGGTTATTTTGTATTGGATAGCAATGAAATTGTAACTGCAAACCTGTTTGATTTCTCTGGAGTGTACGCAGGTCTTGTAACAGAAGTAGAAGATAAAAAAATTGACATTGAGCGTGGCGGAAACGATATTGATTTGGAAGATTACGATGACGGTATCTATGTATATGACAAGAACTTCAATAACATTGATGTTGATGACATTGATGTTGATAGTGTTATTTACGCTTGGGAACATGAAGATGATGATATCATTTACATGGTTGTCGTGAATGAAACCACTACCGGTGAGTTGGAAGAAGTGGAAGATGGCAAAGTAAAAGTTGGTGGAACCAAACATGATATCAGTAAGCATTTAGCAACTTATTCTACTGATGGTGATGATGATATAGAAAACTTCGGCAAAGCTGAAGATTTGGAAGATTTACTAGGTTATGATGTAGATGTTGTGCTTGATATTATTGGTGCTGCTAGTCACGTAAGAGGTGCTTCTGCAGCAACTAGCGGTGTTATGTTTGCACTATACCAAAGAGCGAGTACTGCTGGTTATAGCGATGAAATAAGAGTATTTACTCAAAATGGTGAAGAAGCAGACTATGCATTTGAAAAAACTGCAGATTTCAATTATCTGTTTGATTGGAATGATGACGCCGAGGCTACGACTACTGATAGAATTGTGAAAAATGGTTTGATCGCCTTTAGGTTGAACAGAGATGCAGAGATTGAAGATAAAGAAATTTATGTTTACGAAAATGGTTTTAAAAATAGAGACGGTGACAGTTTATATGACTTAGAAGATTATGAACTGGCTGTTAATAATAACGCTACTGAATTTGATGATGATGACGACTCTATTACTTATGTACAGGGTGTCACTAGTAAAACAGTTTATATTGAAGACAATACCGTTTTATTTAACATTGATGACGATAAGGATGCGGAATTAGTAGCATGGGAAGAAATTGAAGATATTACTAATGCTGAAGTTAGCGCCTTAAAAGGTGCAGTTGTTATCAAAGATCTTCATGGTTTAGAGGCTGCTGTTGCTGTGTTTGTAGAGATTGATAAGGCAACTAGCGAATTCTATTATGGTGTAGTAACTAATAAAGGAAAAATGGTATCTGGTGATAACGATTGGGAAATAAAAGTGGATGCTTTAAAAGAAGGCGAAGATAATTCTGAGGAAAAATGGTATCCATTAGAGACAAAGTCTGACCGTAACAACATTAAAAAAGGCGATATTATTAAATTTAAGCTTACTAGCGATGACAAATTGAAGATTGAGGCTAAAAACCCAGCTTCTCCTGCAACAGATAAAGTTGTTGTAGACGATGATGGTGATAGTATTAGCTTTGATGGTAGAACAAGTTGGCACAGATTCCATGATGACGCTGTTATTCGTGAATTAAAGGCTAACAGAGATTTTAAGAAAACATTAGATTCTGATGATATTAAAAGCGGTTCTATAGTTCAGTACTTCATCAATGAGAAAAACAAGGTTGCAGCATTGGTAGTATTAGCTGAACCGGATGTGACGCCTCCTGCTCAGGGTGATGTTACATTTGAGTGGAATGATGCTACAAATACGCTTACTGTTTCAGATGCAGTTTACGATAAGGATGATAATACATTTATTGTTAAAGTAACTGGTGATGCTGTAGACAATGCTATTTACTCTGATGCTGAAAAAACTCTTGCTAAGCAAGGAGATAAATTGATCTTTACATTTGGTAATCCGAATGAAGATGATACTGTTGAGACTAAGGTATTCGAGGCTAACGGTGTTTACAAGTTTGAATTGCTTAGTGTGAAAGATTATGAAGTTAAAGCTGACCCATATAACAAATTTGTTAAGTTAGACTAATAACCATTAAACGGTTATAAAAGGAACGATAGGAGATATCTCCTATCGTTCTTTTTATATTTATTATCTTT
>JAKSBV010000024.1 GCA_022360955.1 Bacillota bacterium | reverse complement strand
ATATGAATTTCCCCACTGGGTGAGGAACTCTTCTCTATAATTTTCAGAGGAGCCTACAGCAATGCAGTTCTTTGATGTTGCTGGGGAATCAATTGAGTCATGATCAATAACTCCATTGAGATCCGAATCTACTCCTTCGTTCCCCGCCGCAAAAAGAATTAGCATGTCAGGATGTTCCCACATGAACCTATCGATTTCTCTTGCATCTGTAGTATATGCTCCACTTAAAGAATCGCCCCAACTATTGGTATGTATTTTCGCTCCAAGGTCATATGCAGGCTGAAAGACATCACTTAAGTTAACTGGAAGATATAGGTAATCGCTATCATTTCCAGCAGCCTGAAATACCAGCTCTGCTTCAGGTGCCATTCCACTATAGTTTCCTCCAGAAAGTGCACCGTTTCCCAGTACTGAACCGGCTACATGTGTTCCATGACCATTCTGGTCTGCAACACTTCCATCATCTGCCACATCAAAGATATCGATTATTCTTCCTCTCAGGTCTGCATGAATTGTGTTTTTATTTCCTGTATCAAGTCCGGTGTCGCAAACGGCTACGATCTGCCCACTTCCGTTCAATTTGTGTATTTCGTGTACCGGAGTGATACCGACGATAGTTACAGCAACATCGTTTGAAAGCACAGCTTCACGGTACTCTTCAATCCAGCTTATCCCACTTATAGATGCAATCTCATTGACACGGCTTTTTTCAATCTCGATCCTCATCATATTGCTAGAGGTCTCTATTACAGATCCTCCAGTCCTTGCTATCTCTTTTGCTATTCTTGAGTTGTCGTTTGCATCAAAAAGAAGTACCAGAAGATCAGCTTTTTCTTCTGATGATATAGACTTTGGAAGGTCTGTGGAAATTGCAACCACAGGTTCATATTTGTAAGAAGCCTTGTATTCACCTATCCATTTTACAAATTCGAGTGAACTTACCTGTGATTTAATGGAAGAGTTCATCCTAACAACGAAGGCGTTGTCCGGCAAATAGTCATACAGTACAGCTCCTGCCTGACTAATTTCCTTCTTCTGATTTTCAAAAATTGGTCCATTGAACTGT
>JAKSBV010000279.1 GCA_022360955.1 Bacillota bacterium | reverse complement strand
TACCTTGTCGTATATATCTATTAATTCCTTATAATCCTGTAAGTCAGTTGAAAGCTCTTCATTATTCTTGAAGGGTATAAAAGGAACTGCTCCCCATCCATAACCAACACCATTAAAATAATAGTGGCTGGAAGGATTAATAAATACCTTATCTTCGCTCTCAGTAACCTCATTACCCTCATCATCCAGTATAAATTCTCCATTTTCATCTTGAATATAATATGTTACAGTATCTTTGGTCCACCATTCAGCCCTATATCGCTCTTTTTTATTTACCCAAACAGTGTAATATCTTAGAACGGAATCAAGAGCCTGTAGCTTAGATGTTTCCCATATGGGGATTACTTCTCTAGCGTCAATAACTGCATATTTGAAGTCACCTATTCCTTGATCAGCTTCTTCTATGTAAGGTTGCAGCCATTCAACGCCTTTATTACTGGCGCCCTTTATTAGCTCGTTAACAGTATCATCCCATGTTTCATCCAGGATAGTATTTATTTCAGTAACAAGCTCCTCATTGGGACTATTAATGTTCCCCTCTTCATCTTCTTCGGACTCTTTGTCGGAAAAAGTGATAGGCTTACCAACCAAGTAACCCATTTTTTGCATGACCAATATTTTATGATAATTGTTAGGAACACGATTATTTGGTGAAGTTTCATCTTCTACTTTTGCTCCATCTTTCCAGTAGTAGATTACTCTATCAATGATATCATTTTTGTTATTAAAGTAATTGATGCCTTCCCGCATAGATATAATATCATGCTCTTCAATTAACTCTTTTATAATAGCTACCAAAGTCGGAGTGCCATTAGCAGCTATTTGCTTGTTCGCTAAATCCGTTGTTGTTATCAAAGAGTTTACACCCCCTTCTTAAGTTAGGAAAGATGATCCTGATTGTACGGTTAAGTGAAAATATCTTTCCATGTCTTTACCGTGATCATTTTTCTTTATCGGTTTATCTTCGCCGCGCTCCTGGGCTTTTTCATCCCAAACATAAGAATAATACTCATCTATAATCGGCCGATTACTGGGGTTATCAAAAATTTTATATTTATTCGTGCTCAACATATTAGCTTGTAGTCTAATACCATCTAAAACAGTTCCAGGATCTCTATAAAATTTCT
>JAKSBV010000495.1 GCA_022360955.1 Bacillota bacterium | reverse complement strand
TTTTTCATTTAACTATATAATAATTAAGAAAAACAGGTGTATTTTTTGCCTTTTTAGTATAAAATATTATATTGTATAAAATTTTTAAATGAGAGGAGTGTTAGATTTGCCGGAATTTACACTTAAATCGTTAAAACCCGGAGCACATATCCATTTTATCGGTATAGGCGGCATCAGCATGAGCGCTCTGGCAGAGATATTGGTAAAAAACGCATATACCATCTCCGGTTCCGATATCAGACAATCTCCGTTAACAGATAAATTAAAAACGATGGGTGTATCCCTATTGATCGGTCATTCAAAGGAAAATGTGACCGGTGCGGATCTTATCGTCTATACCGCAGCCGTCAAAGGCGATAATCCGGAAATGACAGCGGCAAAAGAATTAGGGATTATGACCATTGATAGGCCTACACTGCTGGGCGCCATCATGAAAGATTACAAGCATGCGATTGCCATAGCAGGCACCCATGGCAAAACAACGACTACGTCAATGGTGTCCTCCATCCTGATGCATGCAGATGTAGATCCCACAATTTTGGTTGGAGAAGTGCTGGATAGCATCGATGGGAATGTTCGGATAGGAAACAGTACATATTTTGTCACAGAGGCTTGCGAATATTGCGAAAGCTTTTTAAAATTTTATCCCTATATTGGCGTTATTCTCAATATCGAGGCAGACCATCTGGATTATTTTAAGGATTTGGAACATATTATCACTGCTTTTAAAAAATTTACACAGCTTGTTCCTGACAACGGATATGTGGTCGTGTGCGGGGATGATCCTAATGCCCTTAAAGCCGTGGACGGGACGAAGGCCCATGTGATCACCTATGGGACAGAAGGGCCGCATTGCGATTGGAAAGCTGCAAATATTACTTTTAATGAGAATGGCTTTCCCGGTTTCGATATGATCTATAAAGGAAATACGCTTGCCACTGTCCAGCTCAATGTGCCGGGTATGCACAATGTATACAATGCCTTGGCCGCTGCCGCTTGTGCATATGTCTTAAAAACGGATGCTACATCCATTGCTAACGGTCTGCATGCCTATAAAGGTGCCCGTCGCAGATTTGAAATCAAAGGCAAAGTACACGGCGTTACCATTGTAAGCGATTATGCCCATCACCCTACGGAAGTAAAAGCTACCCTTAAGGCAGCAGTAGCATTTCCCCATAATAAAGTATGGTGTGTGTTTCAGCCCCATACCTATACAAGAACCCACGCATTGATCAATGAATTTTCCGAAGCATTTCAAGATGCGGACCGGGTGATTATAACGGATATCTATGCCGCTAGGGAAAAAGACGATGGAAAAGTACACGCTAAAGATTTGGTAAACATCATGAACAATAAAGACTATCCTGCGACATATATAGCCGACTTTAATGATATTGCTTCTTATGTGAAGAAAAACGCCGGTGAAGGAGATCTTGTCCTAACCATGGGTGCAGGAAGTATTGATCAATTGAGCGAGATCCTTTTGCATAATGAATAAAAAGAAAAGGGCCAAAACCGCGGGGACATGACGTTCTTTCGGTTTTGGCCCTATTTTACCCTATACACCTATTGTTATTGACTATCTACCAATGCAAACATCAATTCTCCGGAAACCGCTACCTTGTCTCCCACATAAGCTGTTGCAGTCGCTTTCCCGATCCCTCTCCTAAATGCGGTCAATTCCGCTACCAGTTTAAGCGTATCTCCGGGCTTTACCTGCTGTCTGATCCTGACTTTGTCAATCCCGGTAAACAACCCTAGTTTTCCTTTATTTTCTTCCAAGGATAGGATCGCCACAGCTCCAACCTGGGCCAACGCTTCCACTATCAGTACACCGGGCATAATCGGGTTGCCGGGAAAATGCCCTTGAAAAAAAGGCTCATTGATCGTTACATTTTTGATGCCTACCGCCCTTTTTCCTTCTTCAATTTCTTCAATCCTGTCAACTAGCAAGAAAGGATATCGATGTGGGATAATGTTTTGAATTTCAATATTAGATAACATGTATTCTACCTCCTATGAGCTTCTCATATCAGCTGGTAATAAGATTATATAGGTTTTCCATTTGATTGTCAAATCCTCATCTCTCAGCCCTCAACCGCTGATTACTTCTCCACCACGCATATCGCTCCTCCGATCATACGTTCTCTCTGGCGATAGGACGGTCTGTTTACAACCTGCCCATTGACCACCATCGTTGTCGACGCACCTCCGTCAAGCATTAGTGCATTTTCAATATCATGGTTCAGAAGATATTGCGCAAGTTCACGTCCCGTTACACCGGTACTGTAACCGGGCTGCCTTCCGTCTATGGTCATAAAAACAACGGCATCATTGTCTTTGATGCCTGCGATTGTACGCGGTTCACGGTTGGTCGTAAGCCCCACCCAGTTCTCTCTTTTTCGAATAACCTTCTGCCCGTCTTTGACAACCCAAAATCCGCCTTCAAAGGCCTGGAGGATGTTGTCCACTGCCGGTACCGTCGTATATATCATCTCTACCTTTTTCCCTTTATAATCGCTAAAAGGATTAACGGCCGCTTCAAGTTCCTGTCTCTTTCGACCGGTGGCCGTAATGGCCATGCCTTCCTGCGGAATGCTTACTTCAGTGCTTGTTGCTAATAAATGGCTCATACCCGCACCGGCTCCGGTTAGAATATTAAATGTGTCTTGATTGTTTGTTCTGGTGGTCACACCATATGCAGGGGTGAATACAATGATTTCATCTTCTAAGGGCTCACGATTGATGCCATCAATCTTTAATAATTGTTTCGCCACCCGTATTGACAACCGGATATCTATATCTTTTATTTCCGCCTCTCCCTGTCCATTAATCAAAAATACAGGTCTATCCGTCATCTTTTGTGGTGTGCAAATCAGCTTGCCATCAATGACGGTAAACCCGGAAGGCTGCCCGTATGCATGAAAAAATCCGCCGTTCACCGCTGCTTTCGCTCTAACTCTCTGCGCCATTACGCTGGTCTTTTCAAAACCGAAAATACTGTCGTGAGAAAGGACGGGCAGAATGCTTACACCTTCATGCGCCATGTTGATTTCCAGCATATGAACCACCTGTTTATTCCCATTGATTTTCCCTTGTATTTCTTTATATATCACAGATTTGTTTTCAACGGTTGAAGCCTGAGGAACAGAAAATGACGGGGGCAGCGGGTGCTCCTGGACTTTTTCGGGAAATAATAAAAAAGCAGCAGTAATCATTATTACTACTGCTATACCTATTCTAACAAAATATTTCATTCTATTTCTTCCCCTGCACATTCGCTTAATGCGGATGAATCTCCGGAAGGCTTATAGGTATTGTCCATTTCTTTCGAAAGCTGTTTGTAAAGCATTTGGGCCAAGCCAACCCCCTGGCCTTTACTGGCCTCTTTAGCAAATTCGTCATCCAGCATTGTTTCGAAGGTTTTTCTTGCAAAGCTCTTGGGCAAAAAGTCCGATTGCGGAATCGTTCCTTTCATCTGCTTATACATGGACCCAAGGAATAAACTTTCCATTTGCCTGCAAGCTTCTTTTAACCGTACTTTGTCTTTTTCGTTAAAAGCCTTTTCAAGCATTGCCTTAAAGCCCTCTTCATTCTGCCTATCTTTTTGCACCGTCGCATTACCCATTTTTTGAGAAGCCGCTAAACCACTCTCTATTCGCATATGATCACCCTAAATCCAAATTATATTCTTTCTAAAAACATCAGGAAACAGATACGGCAGTATTGCCACAATGTAGCTTTTGCTGATCGTTCTCATTGCTTTTCTAACTGTCCACTGTCCACTGTCAACTAATAAAACCCTATCTTCTAAGATTATTGGCCATGCCCAGCATGTCGTCTGCTGTTTGTACGGATTTGGAGTTCACTTCATAGGCCCTTTGGGCAACAATCAGTTTAATCATTTCCTCAACGACTTGGACATTGGAGGATTCCAAAAAGTTCTGCATGATCCTGCTTCGATTTTCAAGGTCTGCTTCAAGCATTGGTTCGCCGGATGCGGAAGACTCCCTGAGAAAATTTGATCCGTCCCTTATAAGTCCTTCTCTATTTTGAAAACGAACAAGCTTGAGTGACTGCCCCAAGGGTTGTACAACCTCATCTTCATCAATATAGGTAAGGGACCCGTCGGGGTTGATGGTCAGGCTATTGATATTTATACCGGTAAGAAAAATTTCATTATCACCTTCGTCCAATACGGGATACCCGTCCGAAGTAACCAAAATTGCTTCTCCATCGTTAATACTAATTTTAAATGCACCGTCTCTCGTATACGCCAGATCGCCATTTACATCTCTAACGGTCAGGAATCCGTCTCCGTCTATTGCAATATCCAAAGGATTATCCGTTCTTTCAAGATTACCCATTGTATATGTAGACACAGTCGCCGTAGGCGTTACACCATGTCCCACTTGCAGGCTTACGGGTTTGCCCATGCCATCCAATACGCTTGCCTGGGAAAGCGTCTCATATAATAAATCTTTAAATTCAACACGCTGTTTTTTATAACCGGTGGTATTTACGTTTGAAAGATTGTTGGAAATCACATCAACATTAAGCTGCTGTCCCATCATACCGCTCCCGGCCGTCCATAACGCCCTCATCATAATAATCCTCTCCTCTACTTACATTTATTCTATACTATATTCTCCCTGCTTCATTAATAATTTTGCCCAATGATTCATCGTAAGCCTTTATCACTTTCTGATTGGCTTCATAGGATCTCATAAGGGTGATGACTTCTAACATCTCTTCTATCGTATTAATATTGGAACCTTCAATAAAACCTTGGGCAACCTGGCCTTCAAATTGACCTATTTGCGCATCATCCGGCGCCCCCACCAAGTGTTCCCCATATTTTTGCAATTGTTCCGTATCGACAAAGTCAACAATTTTCAGCGTATCTATATATTCATCATCCAAATAGATACTCCCGTCTTCTTGCACCACGAACTCATCGGAAGCAAGGTAAATGGGACCGTAAAGACCCACGGCCTTATAGCCTTCCCTCGTTATCAGATAACCATCCTCACTAATTGTCCACGAACCGTTTCGGGTATACATTTCGGTATCCCCTTCTTCGCCCGGCACACTCACTGCAAAAAAACTGCTATCGCTATTTTTAAAACTCATATCCGTGGCCTTATCTGTTTTGATAAGCCTTCCCTGGGTAAAATCAGTGTAGACCTGTACAACATCACTGCCCAAACTCATACTGCCTATGTTCGGATTAGGAAGCTGTCCTGCTTTATCATCATTGATTCTCTTTGTAAGTACTTCATGAAACGACTGATACACTGCAATATCCCTTTTATATCCAGTAGTAGAGCTATTCGCTAAATTGTTAGTAACTACATCCAACTTCTTCTGCCCTTTCAACATACCGCTTGCAGCAGTATATAAGCCTCTAATCATTGCAATACCCTCCCGGTTAGCTCATTTTTTTTGTAAGATTTTGCTGCTGTAACACCTCAATATTATCCAAAGCTTTTCCTGTGCCTAATGCAACACAGGAAATCGCATCATCGGCGATAATCACGTTGATCCCCGTCTTCTCCTGCAGAAGCCTGTCCAATCCGAAAATAAGTCCTCCACCTCCCGTCAATACGATCCCTCTATCACTTACATCCGCTATTAATTCCGGAGGCGTCTTTTCTAAAACCGAATGTACCGCTTCTACGATATTAGACGCGGATTCTTCCAAAGCTTCCATCATCTCGGTGGAAGTCACCGTGATCGTTCTGGGAAGTCCCGATATAAGATTTCTCCCTCTCACTTCCATGAAAGCTTCACTTTCCCTGGGATATACGGCACCTATCGTCATTTTCATCTCTTCTGCCGTTCGCTCGCCAATCATAATATTATGTTTTTTTCTCATGTGTCTTACAATTGCTTCGTCGAACTTATCACCGGCAACCTTGATAGAATTACTAACCACCGTACCGCCCAATGAAATAACCGCAATGTCTGTGGTGCCTCCTCCAATATCTACCACCATGCTCCCGCAAGCTTTAGAAATATCTATACCTGCACCGATTGCAGCCGCTATAGGCTCTTCCAGCAAATATACCTTCCGAGCACCCGCTTGCATAGATGCATCTATGACCGCCCGCTCTTCAACTTCTGTGGCACCGCTGGGAGCACAAATAATAACCCTAGGTTTAAAAATACGATGTCCGCACACCTTTTTAATAAAATACCGCAGCATTCTTTCCGTTATATCATAATCGGACATCACACCATCTCTAATAGGCCTTATGGCAACAATATTACCCGGGGTTCGCCCTAACATTTTTCTTGCCTCTTCTCCTACTGCCAAAATCTGATTAGTATTCTTGTCTATTGCAACTACCGAAGGTTCACTAAGAACAATCCCTCTTCCTTTAATATACACCAGTATGGTTGCTGTCCCCAAATCAATGCCTATATCTTGTCCAAACCCAAACAAAATCATCTTCCTTTCCCCTGGCAATCATCACTACCATATTAATTTTATCGTCTAAAAAGTATCATTACTTTAATTATATCTATTTTTTCCAAATAATTAAATACCTTTAGAAAAATTTTTTTTGAAATATATTAAGCACTTACGTTTAATATATTTGTAATATCCTTAAAAATTCAAGCATATATATGTACAGAGCATTACGTAATAAAAGGGGGCCGCTCATTTGAAAGAATATATAGAAGAACGAACAGTTATGTTGGCCGAATATATCATCCACAATAAAACAACCGTACGAGAAACAGCAAAAAGATTTGGTATCTCAAAATCAACCGTACATAAAGATGTAACAGAGCGACTTTTAAAGATAAATCCTCAACTTGCGAAAAGTGCCAAAAAAGTTTTAGAGGAAAATAAAGCAGAACGACATATAAGAGGTGGCCTGGCAACCAAACGGAAATATAAAAAAGACTCCGTCTAACGCGTTAATGGAAACGGTTCACGTCCTAAGACCACATGTCAAGCAGATGATTCATGGACATGAAGACGGTTCTGCGGTCCGGATTGAATATTCGAACCGCAGAACCGTCTCCATATCTGAAAAAACAGTCACCTTAACAGCCTTACCGCCTCCGTGAGCCGTCTCTATTGAATCGTTATAGTATTTTTGCGTTTCATTTTAAAATGTTTATCGCGGAATATCATAGATATCACCCATCGCATGTGCAGTTCGAACAAAAAACGCAATATCATTGTCTATTCAAATATATGGACCTGTTTAAAGCACCCTGTCTTTTACCTGGGTAAAAGTGTTGCCGGATCTATATTTTTTCCATCTTTGATCACTTCAAAGTGTAAATGCGGTTCGTCCCCTATTTCAAAAATTGCAGTATTGCCTACCCCGCTGATGATATCTCCTCGCTTTACCTGTTGTTTTTCTGTTACCATATCATCCGTAGATAAATTACAATACTTTGTTTTCAGATTGTTTCCGTGGTCTATGATAATGGTAATGCCCAATTTATCATCATGATATATCTTTTCTATTGTACCGTCGGCAGCCGCTTTTACCGGTGTACCTCTATCGCTTTTTATATCAATCCCTTTATGTGTAGACCATTGCTCCAACGTTTTCGAATATACCAATTTGTCTATAGCAAATGCTAAAATCACTTCACCGTCTACCGGCGACAGTAATTTATCAATTTTTTTCGGCGGTTGAGGCTTTGCAGGCGCCTGAGGCTTTTTCACCTGCAGTATTTCGTCTTTCTTAACCGGCGGGTTTACAATAATGGGGTTTTCTTCCGGTGCTTCGACTTTCAATTCCTGCTTCTCTTTTGATTCTTCTTTTTCTTGCGGAACCTGTATATCCTCATCCTGCTCTTTCATCGTCGGTTGTGCGGGATTGTCCAAATTCGGGTCTGCCGTGATTGATGTTTCGGCAGTCTGCAGCCGTTCATCCGCCGTTGTGTCGCCCATTGCCGACGGTTCACCTATTATTTCTTGAGAATAATACTCCATGTTCATCCTAGTCACATATATTCCCGTACCGGCAATAATAAAGATACATATAAATAACACTACATAGAATCCTTTTTTGTTCAAGAATTCCTTCCATTTGCTCAATTTCGAATCGCTTTTCATAAATGATGTTTTTTTCATTGCAATTGACACCTCCATACAATATTGTTACCTGATCTGGCAATATTATACTAGGTATCAAAACAAAAATTTGACAAATATCATTTTCCGTTACGATCACTCTTCGACTAAAACCACTCTCACATCTTTATAATAATACTTTAAGATTTCCTGATAGGTTTTGCCTTGCTCAGCAAGGTAATTGGCTCCATATTGGCTCAATCCCACCCCATGACCATAACCTGTGACATAAAAAAGCACTTTGTCATCTTGAACGTCTATTGAAAAATTGGCAGAGTTCAAATGAAATATTTTTCGTATCTCCGTCCCTTTAAAGCTTTGGTCACCAATGGCAATTGTTTTAACGCTCCCTCCTTCCGTTTTCTCAGCTTCACCTACACATTCTCTGATATCTTCTTTTAACTGCATACCCGGTCTGCTGTTGTAAAGACGGCTTCGAAAGTCATCTATGGAGACTTCTACCGTTGAAGTGTATTTTGGTGAATACTCTTCCCCTTCACTCAATATACTTCTAAGGTATGGAATGCTATTGCCCCATACTTCTTCAGAATTCTCCGTCTTTCCGCTGCTTGTAGAATGGAACACCGCATCAATGGGTTCATCTTCATAGGTAATAATAAGGTTGGCCGTATCATCCACGGCTCTGTCTATTTTATCCCAATATTTTTGGGCTGAGAGCATGCCCCATTTAGCCATGGCGTCCTTTTTGGATACCCACGCCTTACAGTGGGTATGATCGGTACATATATCTGCCCCTTTGTGTTCCGGTATTTCTATACCCGCCCTTTGATTATTTCTTATCCTGTGGTAGACATAGGTTCTTGCTGCCACCGTCTGTGCCTTTAAGGCTTCTATATGAAAAGCGGCCGGCATCTCTGCCGCTAACACACCTTTCAGGTATTCATTAAAGTTCATTTCTACAACCTTGTCTTCTTCCTTAATGTACACCCTAATGGTATATAATTTTTCTCCCACCTCTTTTTCCTCTTGAATAGGCATTTCTTCTTGGGAGCACCCCCTTACAAGAATAAACGGAATAATAATGATGATAAACATTAATAACAGTGCTGCATATCCTAGCTGCTTCATATTTATCCTCCATGTTTTTTATCTGTGTTTCGTAGGTGTCTTATACGTTGTCCATCTTTTTACGATCAAGCTACCCTCACCCTATATAGATAATAAGCAGTAAAGTCCGAAATATAATCGTATGGAGGTAACGAACCTGAGATCGGAGGCCGAAATGTGACCTGCCAAGAGCACAAAGTAATCGGCAACAAGCTGTCATGAACGGTGGGAGGTTCATTCTCACCCCTCACCTCTCAGCCCTTAACTGCTTTTTAGTCTTAGGATACCCGTTGCCGGAGTACGATTATATTTTTAGGTTGCAGTTGATTATCTTTATAGAGATATCACACTTTAAAATCGAATTTATATTTGGACAAAAAACGCAGAACCATCGTTGTTTGATCCAAATGTAGTTTTAGGTTTAAAGTATGCTATCTTTACTAATATATATTTTTTATAAATTATAATTAGAACTTAAACTGACAAAATTAATAAATGCTAACCCTTGTTCTCGCTAAATAAATCTAAACGTCAAAAAAGGTCATTCACAGATGTGAATGACCTTTTAATCTTCATCGTCTTCTATCCTTTTAATCTTTGCACCTAAGGAAATCAGCTTTTTTTCAAATTCATAATATCCCCTATCGATATGCTTTGCCTCACTTATTTCCGTTTCTCCCTCAGCAGTTAAACCGGCTAACACAAGGGCTGCACCTGCTCTTAGATCCGTAGCCTTCACCTGCGCTCCCGTTATTTTTTTCACGCCTTCGATGACCGCAGTTCGTCCTTCGATTTTTATATTTGCACCCATTCTTTTTAATTCACTTACATGCATAAACCTATTTTCAAATATTGTTTCCGTGATAATACTTGTACCGTCTACTATACTCATCAATGCCATAAATTGCGCCTGCATATCTGTCGGAAAACCGGGAAAAGGTAAAGTTTTTATGTCTACCGGCTTGAATCGATCTTGTGCATTTACAATAATAGACGTATCCTGCTCTTCTATATCAATACCGATTTCTCTCATCTTAGCAGTAATGGGCTTTAAATGATCGGTTACCACGTTCTCAATTTTCACCATTCCTTTTGTGATGGCTGTGGCTACCATAAATGTTCCCGCTTCAATTCTATCGGGAATAATGGTATGTGTACATCCTTTCAATTCCTTTACCCCTACTACTTTAACCGTATCCGTACCCGCGCCTTTTATATTGGCGCCCATATTGACTAAGTAATTAGCTAGATCCACTATCTCCGGCTCTACTGCCGCATTTTCTATAATGGTTTGCCCTTCGGCCAAACATGCGGCCATTAATATGTTCTCTGTGGCGCCAACACTCGGAAAATCCAAGTAGATTTTGGCACCTTTTAGCTTTCTGGCCTTAGCTTCTACATACCCGTGCCCCTGTGTGATTTTGGCACCCATTGCCGCAAAGCCTTTCAGGTGTAAATCGATCGGCCTGGTGCCTATGGCACACCCGCCGGGTAGGGATATGCGCGTACGTCCCCGCCTTGCTAAAAGCGGCCCCATAACCAAAAATGAAGCTCGCATCTTGCTGGCCAGTTCATAGGGTGCTGCATACTTTCTGATACGTGAAGAGTTGATTTGCACGGTATTATTCTCCAAGATGCGGATATCCGGCCCCAGCCATTGAAGCAACTCACACATACTTTCAACATCCTTCAGCTTCGGAGTATCTTCAAGGATACTCGCTCCGTGCGCCAATAGGCTTGCTGCCAAAATAGGCAGAGCAGCATTTTTAGCCCCATCTACTCTTATGTAACCCTTCAGCGACGGAGTATTCTCTATAATGATTTTTGACACATAAATTCTTCCTTTCATGACTATCTGTTTCGTACTTATACTTATTTTCAAGCAACAAAACGGAAAACGATATACCTCATATAGATATCCAACTTTAAAATTGAATTTATATTTACACAAAAAACGCAGAATCATCGTTGTTTTGGATATTCTTTAATCCATAATCAATCAAAAGGCGTTTCAAAAAGCAGAATCTATGTAGGTCATTTTACGCAGTAAAATCCGACCAAAATCTTAAGGGTTCAATACCCTTGAGATTTTATTACCCGTGGACATACATAACATG
>JAKSBV010000442.1 GCA_022360955.1 Bacillota bacterium | reverse complement strand
TTTGTGTAAATATAAATGCCATTTTAAAGTTGGGTATCTATATTATGAATATGTTTAATATTAAATATATTCATATAAATGGAGTTTAAAACTTATTTATATTGAACCCACTAAAAAATTTATACCCCAAACGGTTCATAGCTCTCTCACCTTTGGTTTGAAAACACAAAGGGCTACGTGCTGCTCAATAGGCCGGCTGAGGATACAAATGCCCAATCAAGCGGTTTTAAAGGGACCGTACCGAAGAAGGCATTCAGCGAGGGTAAATAAATGATTCCCAACAGCGATGCAGCTGAAATAAACGCAGTCAAATTCATATAGCGGTTTGATAATTTATCTCTGCTGTTTAGGCAGTCATAGGCATTTACAAGCTGAGTGGACATTAAAGTTGTGAACGCCATGGTGCGTGCTTTTGAAACACCTAATCCCATCCATAAAGCACCCTGGAATGCGCCAAAAGCTGCAGTGCCGATACCGACGCCTCTTTGAATAATGTCTGTTCTCAGCTCCTTATCAATGAGCGGAGCATCTTTGTCAATGGGCGGGCGGAGCATCACGTCTTCGGCCGGTGCCTGTATGACGAGCGGAGCCCCTGTTAATGTCTCGCAAATAACGTTAATCCAAAGGATTTGTATGGAAAGTAGGGGCAGACTTCTTGTGAAGGCCGCTGCCAGTCCTATTGCCAGTGTTTCCCCCAAACTTCCCGATAATAAATACCTCATGCTGCTTTTAATATTAGAAGATACGGTTCTCCCTTCTTCGATTGCTTCGACGATGTTGGAAAAATTATCATCTACCAAGGTGATGGATGCTACATCTTTTGCAATATCACTACCGCCATGTCCCATGGCGATGCCAATATCGGCCTCCTTCATCGCAGGGGCATCATTCACGCCATCCCCGGTCATGGCTACCACCTGTCCGGACTTTTTTAAGGCCTTAACAATACGGTGCTTTTGTTCCGGTGAGGTCCTTGCAAAAATTTGGATTGAAGTAATTTTAGTCTCCAGTTCTTTGTCGGTCATTTCATCCAGTTCACTGCCTGATACGGTTAGACCCTCGGAGAGAACCCCAAGATTTCTGCCGATTGCCATTGCCGTATTTTTATGATCGCCGGTGATCATCATGACCTTAATACCCGCTTTATGGCATTTTTGGATAGCCTGTTTTACGCCCGGACGCGGCGGGTCTTCCATTCCTACAAGACCTAAAAATACGTAGTGCTGCTCCAAATCGCTATTTTTATGGTTTACATTTTTATAAGCAAAGGCCAATACTCTCAAGGCTTTTTCTGCCAGTTCATTCCCAACCGTTCTAAGCTGTTCTTTATCGGTAGCGGTGAATAATCGTTCTTGTCCGTTTTCATAAATGGTTTTGCATTTTTCCAGCATAATATCCAGTGTGCCTTTACAGTATGCAACAGTACCGTCCGGTGTATCTACCACTACCGTCATGTAGCGCCTGTTACTGTCAAAAGGAATTTCTTTGATACGCGGACAGGACTTTTTAACCTGTTCTGCATCTATATGCATTTTATAGGCGACTGTTAACAATGCACCCTCCGTAGGGTCGCCCTGTACGGTCCATTTATTGTCAGATTGTGTTAAACAAGCGTTATTGCATAGGATACCGGCTCTTAAAAGCTTATCCGGTCCGTCTTGCTGTAGGCCATTAGCCTCTATCGGCGTTATTTGACCTTCAGGTGCATAACCTGAGCCTGACACTTCATAATGGCATTGGCCGGTGTAGATTGATTTTACTGTCATTTCGTTCATGGTTAAAGTGCCCGTTTTGTCGCAGCAGATTACATTTGCACAGCCCAGTGTTTCCATTGCGTCCAGCTTTCGAACAATCATATTTCTTTTTGCAATACGCTGTACACTGACAGCAGCGGCTACCGTAACAAGTGCAGGTAAACTTTCCGGCAGTGCGCCTAAAGAAAAGCTTACACCTGTCGTCAATACATGTGCAAGGCTTCTGCCCGCCAAAAGCCCTAGGGTTCCAAAAGTAAGACAGAAAAACACACACATCTTTGTTAGCTTATTGGTAAATTTGATCATTCTGTTTTGAAGCGGGGTATTGCTTGTCTTAATATTTTGGAGCATTAAAGCAATTTTGCCGATTTCAGTGTGCATGCCCGTTTTGACAACAATGGCTTTGCCTCTTCCCGATACAATGCTGCTGTCCGTATACAGCATATTATGATGGTTTGCCAATTCCGTGTTTTTGCTGCAGGACTCCGCACATTTTTCGATAGGTGCCGATTCACCGGTTAAGGAGGCCTCTACTACTCTTAAATCGGTGCATTCAATAATTCTTGCATCCGCAGGGACCTTATCACCGGTTTCTACTATCAAGATATCTCCGGGCACGAGATATTTAGCATCAATTTCTTTTGTCCTGGCGTCTCGGATGACTTTGGCTTTTTCAACCATTAATTTTTTTAAGGAATAGACGGATTTTTCCGCCTTATATTGCTGTAAAGTGCCAAGCAGTGTTTCTGCTGCTACGATGCCCAGTATTGCAAAGGCATTGGAAATTTGCCCTAGCAAGAAAGAGATTGCACTCACACCAAGCAAAAGTTTGGTAGAAAAATTCTGCAAATTTTCAATAAAGCCGGCAAGCAAAGATTTTCTTCTTTTCTCCGACAGCACATTAAGACCATATTCTTTGAGCCTTTCTTGTGCGGTTAAAGCAGATAATCCTGTGCGGCAATCGGTGTTAAACATTATCTCCGTTTGCTTTGCATCCAATGTATAAAAGGGAGCAGGCTGATGAGGGTGTGCATAGGAGGGCACTGTTCCTACGGCAACAGGCATGGCAATTTCCTCATGAAATGTATAGTCGTTCAGAGGAATAACATTGTCATGCTGTAGTGAAGAAGCATGTCGCATATAATAAAAAATTGTATTTTCTATGACGGCCTCATTTGTTTTTTGCTCATCAAAGATCACCAGTATTTTTCCCGTTACAGGATTTGCTTTTGCATTTGCAACACCATTAATAGACAATACAAAATGATGCAGTCTACCGGCAAGAGCAGGATTTCTATACAAGGACTTTAACCCTATCCTTTTTCTTTTATATAATATTTCATTGGTTTCACTTCCGGTACTTTGTAAAAGCATATTGGGCATTCTTATAATCACCTGTCCAATTGTAAAATTCAAGTAAGCTATGTTAAGGATGCGTTAAATACATTATAGAATTCCCAGAAAAATATGAGGTTATGTGTGAGCAATAAAAAAAATAATGGAAAAAATATTTTTTGATAGATGCATACAAATTTATTTATTGTGTATTCTATATACTATATAAAATCATGCAATTTAGAAAAAAGGAGGTTATCGTAATGGATGACAATCATGAAAAAGCGGACATGCAGCAGATTCAAGACAGCTTAAATGAACTCCGACAACAATATGCCGGTATAGAGCAGCGTATTCAAAATGTAGAACAGAGCAGAATGGATGTTGCGCAAATGAACCAAAATATACAACAGATTATGAACAAGCTCAATATGATTGACGAACGACGGGCGAAGACAGTAAAAGATGCTGCAATGAAAAAAGACGCCAAGAAGATGATTTGCAATCCTTTAAGAAAATTAACGATAGCTACGATTCGTGCGGTATTGACGGTTGCAGATAAATCGCTGGAAAGTGCAGAGCATTTTAGGGAAGGGCTGGAGGATATTATAGCAGAAGCACATTATGAAAATAAAAAGAGTAAGATGAAAACTGTAGAACAGCATTAAAAGGAGCTTATCAATGTTCTTTGAAACAAATCATATCCCAATGGATCATAACATACAAGACCAAAAGTGTACAACAATTGTAGACAACCACTTGCAGCAAGCGCAGGAAACCATAAGAAATGCAATACGGCTGAGTTTGCAAGAAATTTCCGACCGGCCCGATGCGGAAAAAGAATTATTATCCTTATGGACAAGGCATCTCCAACAGATAATGGACTGTTTTGTTGAAGAGGCAGAAAAAAGCGGCAATAGCGAAGTAGGGAAAAAAATCATTAGATATATGATGTTTAAAAGACGTTAAAAATATGAGCAACATAGATATTGAGGTGACACCGATATGGCCGACAGAAGATTACTTTACGGCTTTTTGGCGGGATTGATCAGTTATGGTGTGTTTTCGAACAGGAAAGGGAGTTTAAGGCCTCTGGCTGTAAAAGCAGTTAGAGGCGCTCTTATATTTTCCGATAAGACAAAAGAAATCATTGAGGATGTGACCGCAGAAGCCAAAGAAAAGCATAAAGCCCATTTAAAGAAGATGGTGGAAAAAAATCAAAAGATGGAGTTGGAGGCACTTGAGCATTCCGCAAATGAGCAGCCGGAAGCGGATATAGCCGAACTAAAGCGCCACTTGAATGAGTTGCAGGAACAGCTCAAACA
>JAKSBV010000192.1 GCA_022360955.1 Bacillota bacterium | reverse complement strand
TCGCGGGACTTCAACAACAACGTGGTACTGATCAAAAAACTTGCAAAACGCACAATCATGGTATGACAAGATTTCTTCAACGTACGGCGCGGACGCTTTGGAATCCCGTCGGTGATGATTGCAGCAGCAACCAGCGTGGCGGTGGGCACCGTCACCACGTGTATAGTGGGAATTTGTGTCAGCGTGGGAGTGAATCCCGAAGATTTGCGATCGATGCAGCCACGGACCTAGGTTCAGAAAAAGAACCAAGTGTTTTACCAGCTAAATTCCCTAATTTATTAGTAAATGGTGCAACAGGTATTGCTGTTGGTATGGCAACCAATATGGCGCCTCATAACCTTACAGAGGTCATTGATGCAACCCTGATGCTCGTCGATAACCCTGATGCTACGGTTTCCGACCTCATGCAGTTCATCAAGGGTCCGGATTTCCCCACAGGTGCCACGATACTTGGGACACAGGGTATCAGGAGTGCTTATGAAACCGGAAGAGGCAGAGTACAGCTTCGGGCTGTAGCAGAGATCGAGGAGATCAAAAAGGACAAATATGCTATAATTGTCACCGAGCTTCCTTATCAGGTTAACAAGTCCAAACTCATAGAGGATATAGCTTCACTGGTACGAGACAAAAAAATTGTAGGTATTTCCGATCTGCGTGATGAATCTGACCGTGATGGCATTCGTATCGTGGTGGAGCTTACCCGTAGCACAAATCCTAATGTAGTACTCAACCAGCTCTACAAGCATACCCAGATGCAGACGACTTTCGGTATCATTAACCTTGCTTTGGTGGATGACATTCCAAGGGAGCTGGGCCTGAAAGAAATTTTGCAGATATATCTTGAGCACCGGATTGATGTTATCCAAAAGCGTACTCAGTTCCAGCTTAATAAAGCCGAGGAAAGGGCTCACATTTTAAGAGGTTTGAAGATCGCTCTTGATCACCTGGATGAAGTAATATCCCTGATCAGATCCTCGAAGGATGTGGAGACCGCTCGTAACGGACTTATCGAGAAATTCGGTCTTGATGAGATACAGGCAAAAGCTATCCTTGACATGCGTTTGCAAAAGCTGACAGGACTTGAAAGGCAGAAGATTGATGATGAGTACAATGATCTCATGAAACTCATTGCTGATCTGAAGGAAATCCTTGCCAGTGATGAAAAGAAGTATGCAATTATCGTATCCGAACTCAATGACCTTAAAGAACGGTTCGGTGATGCAAGAAGGACCCTGATCAATGGAATTGTCGAAGAGCTGGAGGATGAGGATCTTATTCCCGATGAGGATGTGGTTGTGACCATTACCAACAGTGGTTACATAAAGCGTCTTCCTGTGGATACCTATTCCAAGCAGCACAGGGGTGGTAAAGGCGTCATTGGCATGGATACCAAGGACGAGGATTTTGTTACCGATATCTTCGTAGCATCAACACACAATTATATTCTGTTCTTTACGAACAGAGGAAGAGTGCACTGGCAAAAGGTTTACGGAATACCCGAAGGCAGCAGGCAGTCTCGTGGCAAGGCTATAGTTAATCTCCTCGAATTAGGGGAGGGTGAATTCGTCACTGCAATGATACCCGTGAACAAATTCGTAGAGGACAGCTATCTTTTCATGGCAACCCGTATGGGTACTGTTAAGAAAAGCCAGCTTTCGGACTTCAGTAACCCGAGGAAGGGCGGCATAATTGCCCTGAAACTGGATGATGATGATGCACTTCTGAATGTCACACTGACAGACGGTTCAAAGGATATTGTGCTTGTTTCAAGGCACGGTAAGGCTATAAGGTTCTCTGAGAATGACGTACGTCCAATGGGTAGGAGTGCACGCGGAGTTCGGGGAATGAAGCTTGAAGCACATGATGCCGTTGTCAGCCTGGATATTGTTGATGAAGCTGCATCACTTCTAACGGTAACGGAGAACGGCTTTGGAAAAAGGACTGAGTTCGGAGAATATCGAACCATGCGCAGGGGTGGACAGGGAGTAATCACTATCGTAACCAGTCTGCGTAACGGTCCGGTCATCAATGTTAAGTCCGTGAAAGCTGATGATGAGATAATGCTGACCAGCTCAGAAGGTATTATCATCCGTATTCCTGTGAGGGATATACGTGTTCAGGGACGTAATACACAGGGAGTTAAGATAAT
>JAKSBV010000119.1 GCA_022360955.1 Bacillota bacterium | reverse complement strand
TTCCTCTATGGATGGTGGAGGCATTGATGTGTGGAGGGGGACAAAGGAAAATCCTACGGTTGACGTGGTAATATGCATTGTTGACTTGCTGAAAAGGGACTCGGCGATAAAGCTGCTGTTTGGTTGTACTGAAGAGGAGAAGAATACTGTTTACCGGTTTCATAATGAAAGTGACTATATGAAAGGTATACTGATAGAAAGAAAGGATTGAATATGATTATAACAGCTACTATCATGGGCTGAAAAATATTGATTTTGATATATAAAGAGTAAATACAAATAAATCTGTGCACGAATAGTTGCGATTATTTTTTTCTCACCTGTTATACTTGTAAGTGAAAGAGTGATAAAATCAATCCCGATTAGTTATGATATTGAAACTTTTAGATATTTTATTCAGGTGGATAGTGTCTCAGGATTGTCCCCTGCATAAAAATAAAACAAAAAATATTCCCATGTAGATTTGATATGTGGTAAAATAGCTATATAAAAGTGAAAAATGCTTTATGAAAGATACTGAACGTTTGTTTTGTATCTTTTTTGTAAGTATTGCTAATAACATATGATATATGGCTTTTAGCATGTTAGGAATTATTAGGAACGGAGACTTTCGTATGCATAAAACAGTTAACCTTTCGCCCCGGCTTCAGCTTATTGCAGATAAAGTACGGGAAGGGTCAGCAGTAGCGGATATTGGCACAGATCATGCCTATGTGCCGATATACCTTATACAAAAGGGGATTGCAACGTTTGCCGTTGCCTCCGATGTCCGTAAGGGGCCTGTGGAGAAAGCGGCGGTGAATGTAAAAAAATATGGATTGCAGGATAGAATAGATGTCCGATTAGGCGACGGTCTGGAAAAGATAAAGCAAGGTGAGGCGGATACGCTCATTGTTGCAGGGATGGGCGGTGTGCTGATGTGTGAAATCTTATCTGCGGCAGTTCCAATTGTTGAAACAATGGATAGGCTTATTTTACAGCCTATGATCGGACAGGAAGAAGTCAGGAGATGGCTTGAAGGACATGATTTTAAAATTATCGATGAAGCATTAAGCACCGAAGGCCATAAGATATATAATGTTATTGTGGCGGAGAAAGGGAAAGAAGAGATTGACAAAGAGGTTTACTATGAGATAGGCAAGAAATTAATTCAAAACCAGGACCCCTTGTTAAAGAGACTGCTTCTTTTCAAAATAAATGAAATGCATAAAATTATCGGTCAATTAGAGAACAAGGATTCGGAAAATGCCTCCGTTCGCCTTGGCGAATGCCGGCAAAGGCTAAGGGAATTCGAAAAATTGATGAATTAAGGCATTGTGCCGGTTTGAGGAGTGTATAGAATGGTAAAGTGTAATGAGATTATGATGAAACTTGAAAATTTGGCACCTGTGCAGTTGGCGGAATCATGGGACAATGTGGGCCTATTAGTAGGTGACGCGGCACAGAATATTCAAAATATCATGGTGACTTTGGATGTAACTCCGGAGGTGGTTCGGGAAGCCATTGCGAAGAATACGGATTTGATTATCGCCCATCACCCCATGATTTTTAGCCCTTTAAAAAGGGTCGTACAGGACGGCGGGACAGGTCAAATGATTCGTAGCTTAATCAAAAATGATATTGGTATTTATGCCTCCCATACCAATATGGATATTGCCTTCGGAGGTTTAAACGATATTTTAGCTTCGAAATTACAGTTGGAAGATATGAAAGTGTTGGATGTATCTGCACATAAAAAATTCAAGAAGATTGTGGTATTTGTTCCTGTGGGACATGAAGATGCGGTAAGGGAGGCCATGTCAAGAGAAGGGGCCGGCTGGATCGGAAACTATAGCGATTGTACATATATGACCAAAGGGATCGGAACCTTTCGACCCGGTGAAGATACAAACCCTTATATCGGGGAAAAAGGGGCAGTGGAAAAAGTAGAGGAATATAGGGTTGAAACCATTATTGCCGAAGATAAGGTTAAGAAAGTCATACAAGCTATGACACAAGCTCACCCCTATGAAGAAGTGGCGTATGATATCTATCCTGTAGAGCTTGAAGGAGAGCCGATGGGTTTGGGCAGAATAGGGATTTTACCCAAACCCATGGCCCTTGCCGAGTTTATAAATAGCGTTAAAGGTGTACTGGATATTGACCATGTGAGATATACGGGAAAAGAAAACCGTATGGTATCCAAAGTGGCAGTTTGTACCGGGAGCGGAGGAGAGTATATATCTTTGTGTGTTAAGCTTGGAGCCGACGTCTATGTGACCGGGGAAATCAAATACCATCAGGCGCAGCTGGCTGCGGAAGCAGGACTGAATGTAATAGCAGCGGGACATTTTGAAACGGAAAATATCATGGTTCCGTTTTTGATAGATTATTTAAAAAATGATTTCGAAAATGAAGGACTTCATATTTATCCTTCAGAGTGCAATCAAGGCTTTTTCAAGGTCAAGTAGAACAGGGGACGGTTCTTTGTTCTAGAACACCAAACCGTCCCTTGTTCTACGAGGAGGGTTAAAGAATGCAGATATTTTATTGTATGATAGGTTTAGCAATTATATTTATCATATATTATTTTCAACGAAGAAAACACTTATATGAAATAAAGATAAAAATTAAAGAATTGGGCGGAGAATTACAATATACAAAAGAAGTATTCTTTTCTATCGGGCCTTTTGACAATATAGGCGTAGGGAGTAGTATATATCAATATGATTATATCCTAGAAGGTGAATCGAAAAAAGGCTGGGTGAAATTTGATGTATGTGGTGATTCGTGGATTTTGTTATAGAACGCAAAATGAATAGTGTTTCGCGCAAAAGGAAGATTACCATCCCACAGAAATATTTTAAAGGAAGGCAAAGGCTAAATTTTCAAGTTGACAGAGCGTCATAAAAATGTTATTATAATGATCCAATAAAAAGTAAGTAGAATAGAAAGGGTATTGGGCCTTTTCTATACCATTGTATGATGTAAAATGATCTAAGCAAACGAGTAAGTCAGATGATCGCGGGTGCAGTGCCGAAAGGCCGCACACGAGGAAAGTCCGAGCTCCATAGGGCAGGGTGCTGGGTAACTCCCAGTGGAGGCGACTCTAAGGAAAGTGCAACAGAGATATACCGCTAACCTCAATTTGAGAAGCAAGGGTGGAAAGGTGAGGTAAGAGCTCACCAGCGGTTAGGTGACTAACCGGCTATGTAAACCCCATCTGGAGCAACACCGTATAGAGGAGAGTTAAGTTGGCCCGACGTTCTCCCGGGTAGGTGGCTTGAGTTATGCAGAAATGTATGGCCTAGATAGATGATCATCCAATACAGAACTCGGCTTATAGATTTGCTCGTTATAACCGTGAAAAACACCAGCTTAAAGGCTGGTGTTTTTCTATTCCATATTACACAATAAAATGCCGGGAAATTATATGCTAAAATGAATAAATAGGGCTATAGCGTTTATTTTCATCAATGAATGGCTTAAAAAATCCTACGGTAAAAAGTATGTAACGAATTTTGTGGAAAGTTTTTAAACTGTTAACGTCCTATTTCCGTGCGACTTTGCATATCCGTTTCACAAAAACTCATATGCAGTTACAGTCTGATGAACAACTTATTCTTTCCCTAAGCTATTATACACATTAATGGCATCGATAATATTGTACTGTTCTGATTGATAATCCCCCTTAGCACCGGCTGTAACAAGGAGATACTCTTTGCCTCTTTCTTTACCAAGGCTTGCAAGGCATAAACCGGCCTTATTAGTGTATCCGGTCTTTCCTCCCAGAATTTTGCCGTTATTGCTGCTTATATCTTTGATTCTCGTAAACATAGTACTGTAAAAGGTTATCCCATCGGGGTGCTTATTTGTAGGTAAAGTAGAATATCGCGTGGCAGTAAAAATCTCTCGGAATGTGTCATTTTGCAAGGCATGGCAAAGTAAAACTGCCATATCTTTGACCGTTGTAGAGTGGTTTTCTTCATGAAGCCCAGTTGTATTGGTAAAATGAGTATCATATAGGCCAATATCGGCTGCTTTGCGATTCATCATCTTTACAAAAGCCTGCTCCGAACCCGCTATTCTATCGGCAAGTCCAATACAACACTCTGCACCGCTAGGCAACAGCGCACCATATAACAGGCTAATTGCCCTGACTTTTTCACCCGGTTGGAAACCGGCTGTTGTTGCATTTGCATGATACAATTTCTGAAACATTGAATCGTTAAGCGTAATTTCCTCTTGTAAATCTTTCAAATTCTCTATAGCAACCATTACCGTCATCATTTTAGTTAAGGAAGCCGGATAGATTTTTTCTTCGCTATTTTTTTCCATCAGGATGCTTCGGTCATCCAGACACACCAAGATGGCATGGGAACTATACAAGGTATCTGTGGATATGGGAGCTGTAGAACCAGGCGGTGTTTCCTCGATTTCAGCTTTTCGGTGCAAAGGCCCTTTTTCACAATTGCTGATGGAGCTGTAAGCGATAGTAATTACAGCAACTAGTAAAACACGAGCCAGCAATATCTGTACGCTTAATTTTTTCTTTTTTGTTTTTTGTACCATAATACACGCATCTCCTCTTTCTGTAATAACTCAATTTTATCACAGAATAAGGAATAATGTCGTAATTCTTCCTTAAGAATCTCTTAAGATTTTCTTAAATCTGTATCCCGGATTGGAAGTTTCACAGTGAACACAGTATGTTCTGCACTGCTTTCTGCAGCGATAGTACCGCCGTGTGCGGTGACGATTTCTTTCGCAATCGATAGTCCCAGTCCGGCACCGCCTGTTTTACTGGATCGTGAGGTATCCAGACGATAAAACTTTTCAAAGATGGTATTAAGCTTTTGAGACGATATTTTATCACCTTGATTTGTAAAGGTTAATATGATGTTTTCCCCCTGCTGAACAGCAGAAATTTCTATTGTACTGTTTTCATAGCTATAAGTGATTGCATTTTTAAGGATATTATTAAAAACGCGGGCCAGTTTGTCTGTATCTCCCCATAAAGTTAAATCGTCCGAAATATGGACAACAGCCTTTTTACCCTGTGGCATTAAGATAGGATAGAATTCATCAGCCATTTGGTGAAGCATAAAAGAAAGACTAATGCTGCTTTTATTTAAGACAATAGACTGTAAGTTAAATCTTGTAATTTCAAAAAATTCATTGATCAACTCTTCCAGCCTGTAAGCTTTTTCAAGAGTAATGCCTACATATTTTGACCTTTTTTCTGCAGACATGTCGGGAGCTTCTTCCAGCAAGCTAAGATAGCCAATCACGGAAGTCAGCGGTGTTTTAATATCATGAGCCAGATAAACTACCAGGTCATTTTTTCGCCGCTCAGTCTCTTTTGCGTTCCGCGTCTTTTTTTCCAGTGTATTCTTAATCTGATTAAGATTTTTCTCCATAAAGTCAAGTTCCGGTGACATCGTAATTTCTTCGTCTGATTCCTCTACAAGTTTGTTCATCACTGCTATGATTTCATCAAAATATTTTGTAAACCATGAAATTGAAAACCGGAAAAGCAGCATTAGAAAAACAATGATTGTAATAAACATAAACAGCTCTATATTACGACCAAATATATGATAATAAATCCTATTGGCATCATGAGAGTCTAGGCGAAATGTATTCTCTAAGAACCATGCAACCCTTTCTCCAAAACGCCCCTTAACCGAAGAACGTAAAAAAACCACTGTAGCAACTGCAGTTGAAGTTATTAGGAGCATCTGTGCAAATACTTTTTTCTTTAGCTTTGAGTAATCATTTCTATTACTTTTCAATTTTATAGCCAACCCCCCATACGGTTTTAATGTATTTTGGATGTTGTGCCGAATCATGCATTTTTTCGCGCAAACGCCGTATATGAACCATTACCGTATTATTGCTGTTAGTAAAATATTTTTCACCCCATACCTTTTGGAATAATTCCTCGGAACTTACCACCCGTCCTCTATTGGAAGCCAGCAACCATAAAATAGAAAATTCTGTAGGCGTTAAAGAGAGCAGTTTTTCGTTAAGCCTACATGTATGGGTGTCTTTATTCAAAACCAAGCCGTAAAATTCTATTACCTTTTCCTCTTGTGATGGCTCAGTGGTATTGTATTTAGTAAACCTGCGGAGCTGTGCCTTC
>JAKSBV010000071.1 GCA_022360955.1 Bacillota bacterium | reverse complement strand
TCATTTCTTATGATTTTATTTTCCTGAATTCCAATACTCGGCTGATTATCTAAACCTATCTTAGTACCTAATACATTTTTTCCAGACAGTTTATTTCCAAGACCCGATTAAAATGATTTGTATACGGTTGCTTGTGCAGCAGGGAAAATTCTGATGTCTCAAATAAGCCTTTAATTTTAGATTTTTTCTTAATCATTTGCAAAACCTCTTACAAATTTGTGACAGTTTAGATTGAATACTGTCTATCCAATATGCAGAAGTAGTGTGATTAAAAGAAAAACTGCAATTAATCAGCTTGAAGCTGTTTGAACTCCACTTCAAGAGCGACGGCTCGTTGTACCGCCATTTAGCCCGCCATTTCTACGGACAAGCCCTGTAAAGCTATTGATTGCTTAAAAAATACTTTAAAGCACCTACAGCTAACTCGGCTACTGTTTTCGATTCACGATAACTACTGAACCGCCCTCAAGTTTTGAGAATATTGAAACCTGATAATCTCAAAATTTTCATAGGGATTGTCTCTTTTGCAGTTTAAATAACCCGCACTATAGAAATTTATGTTTTCATCCTCTTTGTTTTTTGACTATTTCCTAAATTCTCATACTTGTATAAATAACTATTGCTTAAATGAAAGATATAATAAAGGTTGATATTTATTGATGATAGTTTATCTATAAAATAATTATTATTTAAAAAGTCAAAATAAATAGCTTCTTAATACGTATCTTGACAAAAATGTGGTGAAAATAGCAATATTCCTGAAAATTAAACTATACCTTCAGATGATGGAACTAAGATGAGCCAATTGTTTTTGGTCACTAATATTTCATGAATAAAACATTAAAAAGTGCAAGGTATAGAAGCCTGCAATGATTTTTTGATGCAGCATTCAATACGATACGTTTGAAATACCAAGTAAGAGGATCTTTAGATCTCAAAGCTGAAACAAACTTTTTTAGGTTTCAATGAGAAAATACTCTAAAAAGCTTTGCCTAGAAAAGGATTCTTCTTATCTGGTAAATAACTGAGCACTTCAAAAAGCCTATCTCAAAAAAGTTATATAATTTGTTTCAAATCGCTTGACATAATATAGATTGGAAGTCTTTTTATTAGATATCTCCATGAATTAAGATCGTTGAATGCTCAGATGCTTTTGCCAGATTTAACAAAAAATTTATATAGTCGGTTTCAAATCGCTCGACATATTATCTATTGGAAGTCTTTT
>JAKSBV010000282.1 GCA_022360955.1 Bacillota bacterium | reverse complement strand
GCTATCAACTCATGGGAAAGTTTTATGAGATGGGGTTGTGTATTCACCGTATAATGCCCAAATTCAATATATATGAAGGCGCAAGCATTATAGGAAATATAGGGCAAATGATCGTTTTATATACCACTTCTTATACGAATACGGATATTAGGGAAGACGAATATTACGAAGAACGTCTATATACAAGGGAAGTAAAAAGAAGCTTAAGAGGGGATATGAACATGAGGCCGGCTTATAAGGACGGAGGGGACAAGTTGAATAGCAGTCCCATGGGAAAAAGCAAAGGAGATGTTCAATAATATCCCAAAAGGCAACAGATATCCGGAGGAATTTAAAAAAGATTATCGGTTGTACTGCGGTACGTCAACGACCGGAGCGCCGGCTGCCAAAGCAGAGGAAAATGCTTTGGCATTTTTACGCCGCTTGTTACTGCTTTTCCAGCTTCCGGATCAATGTCTCCTCCGGTGTAACATAGATGGTCTTATAATGATCATAAATCACCATGCCGGGCTTCGCTCCGGAAGGTTTTTTAACATTTTTAACAGCCGTATAATCGATTGCTACATTTGAGGAGGCCCGGCCTTTGCTAAAATAGGCTGCCAGCATTGCCGCCTCCACTAAGGTGTTCTCGGGAATATCTTTGTGATGGTCTGCTTTAACAATCACATGGGAGCCGGGAATGGTTTTCGTATGGAACCATATATCATGATTACGGGCAAATTTTAAGGTAAGATAATCATTTTGTTTATTGTTTTTGCCGACATAGATATCAATTCCGTCGGAACTTGTAAACTGTTTTGGATCTGAGGCGGCTGCCTGCTTTTTCTTGTTTTTGGCTTTTGTGATCCGTTTGATATATTTTTGTTCAAATAATTCTTCTCTAATTTCGTCCAATTCCTGATAAGTTTCTGCTTTTACAATGGTCTCATAAATAGATTCCAGATATTCAATTTCCTGTTTATTCAATTCCATCTGCTGTGTTACCATCTTTTCCGCATTCTTAGCTTTGGTATATTTCTGAAAATACTTTTGTGCATTTTTAGCCGGTGTCAGGTGAGGGTCAAGGGGAATGGAGACAAGCGAAACAGGGGACGGTTCTCTGTTTTGAGATCCAAACAGAGAACCGTCCCCTGTTTGATCCGTTTCATAGAAATTCTCCACCTCAATCTTGTCCATGCCCTGGGATATACGGTATATATTGGCGGTAATCAAATCACCGTAAATCTTATATTGATCTCTGTTTGAAACTTCCCCTAGTTTTTCCTGCTGGATGGCGAGCTTTTTTTTGCATCTTTCGAGATTGGTATTTACGATGCGCAGCAAGTCTGACGCCCTCTGTTTCAACCTGTCCTGCAGGTCCCGTTTGGCGTAAAAAGCATCCAGCGTATCACTCATGGAAGGTCTCTCTTCAACAGTTAGGTCATCGTATTGAGAAATAAGGATTGCCGAAAAATCTACTACTTTTTTTAACTTTTGATCATGCAGCAGGACCGGTCTAAAATGACTGCCCTTTATCTCTTGAAAAATGCTATGCATTTGAGAAGACAATGCGTTTACCTTTTCTACACTCAGCTCACCTGTGTAAACATCCGAACCGGATAGGGCGCGGGTGCAAATCTCTCTGCCTATCATAGGACTGATGCCTGTAAAACTGTTTACAAGACTTTTGGCTATTTTCAACCCTTCCCGTTGCTGCTGCAGTGCCGCAGCTATTTCTCCTTCCGTGCAGGTTAAAGGATTGAGCTTGCCCTGGGAAGGGGGGAACGTATAATCCAGTCCGGGCAAAACCTGTCGTACACTGCTTATATGAAAGTCAATGTGTTTGATGCTGTCTATGATTTTTCCATCGCCGTTGACCAAAATAATATTGCTGTGGCGTCCCATGATTTCGATAATCAGATTTTTCACAATCAGGTCGCCCAATTCGTTATAGGATTCTATACTAAATTTTATGATTCTTTCAAAAGCCGGCTGCTCAATACCGGTCATTCTGCCTCCTGCAATGTGTTTGCGCAATAACATGCAGAACATGGGAGGGGCAGGGGGATTCGTACTGCTTTGACCGGTGAGATGTACTCTTGGACTATTTGACGTAGCGCTCAAAAGCAGTCGATAATTTTGTCCTCTATTTCTAATTGTCAGCACCAGTTCATCTCTTTGAGGCTGATATACTTTATCAATCTTACCTCCTAAGAGCTTATCATGAAATTCATGTACCAAAGCATTTATAACAATACCGTCCAAAGGCATACATATCGCTCCTTAACAAATAATTTATCTACCAAACGTATTATACAGAAAACAACGAGAAATGTACAGGGATTCGCTGATTTTTCATACGCATCTTGACAATTATACCAATATTGATACAATGTAAAGATATAGACCGTTCGAAGTTCCCGACTTCGTAATGCACAGGGGGAAAAACGTTATGATGATTGGCAGCTGCACAATACATCTATCCATAGGGGGGGCATTTTCTTTAAAAGAAAAGCGGCATGTCATAAAAAGTATTATCAATAGAATTCGTGCTCGCTTTAACGTATCTATTGCAGAAGTTGACGCACAGGACAAATGGCAGTATGCTGTTCTGGGAATCTGCTGTGTTTCCAATGACAGTTCCCATGCAAACAGTATGATTACAAAAGTCATCAATTTTATTGAAAATGACGGCAGAGTTGTGATGATGGATTATTCAACTGAGATTATATAGTGTGTAGTTATGACTTATGATAAACAGAATTGCCGGCGTAAGCGTATGAATAATATTTTTTCTAAAAATCTGTTTTTAAATACACCCGTTTGTGTTATAATACAGTAATGAAAATATTGGAGAGTGGGTAGACAGAATGACTAAAAGCATGACAGGATATGGAAGAAGCGAGCTGCAGGAAGATCATAAAGATGTTTTTATTGAGATAAAGTCGGTTAATCATAGATATATTGATTTCTCTATTCGCGTTCCGAGGTACTATAGTTTTTTGGAAGATAAAGTAAGAGAGCATTTGCAAAAAAGTATTTTCAGAGGTAAAATAAATGTATATGTGGCGATAGAGTCCCATAATGAAGATGCCAAAACGGTTTTGCTGGACGAAGGCATGGCCGCGAGTTATATAAATGTATTACAGCAACTAAAAGATAAGTTTGGCCTTAAGGATGATATATCTGTGTCCAATGTTGCAAGATATACCGATCTTTTTAAAATTGAAAAAAAAGAAGAAGACCAGGAAGCATTGTGGGCAGTCGTTAAAAAAGCGCTGGATGCGGCGGTAGAAGATTTTGTTGCTATGCGTATCAGGGAAGGAGGGCGGTTAAAAGGCGACCTTATTGAAAGAGGGGCATATATCACAAAGATTATTGAAGAAATCGAATCAAGGTCTCCGGAGATAGTAGAAGAATATAGAGAAAAAATTGAGGCCCGGATTAGAGAACTGCTTCAAAATGTACCTATAGATGAAAATAGATTGCTGACGGAAGCGGCTATTTTTGCCGATAAAATCGGCATAACGGAGGAAGTTGTTCGTTTAAAAAGCCATATTGCCGAGTTATATCAAATACTAAACAATGAAGGGTCGGTAGGCAGAAAATTGGATTTTCTGATTCAGGAAATGAATAGGGAAATCAATACCATTGGTTCCAAAGCCAATGATTTGTATATTTCTAAGCGTGTGGTTGACGTCAAGTCCGAAATAGAAAAAATGAGAGAACAGATACAAAATATTGAATAGTTCCCAGTTAGGAGTTGGGTGTTCGGCGTAAAAAACACGAAGAAGCCCTTGCGTATGTTAAAGTAATGATGCAGGTTAATATTTTTTGTTTTAAAATGGATTATCCGGAAAAAATATTAAAAAGTCGTACATATGGTTATGATAATGATAGTTATAGTGAAAGGTTTATTGTTTGTAGTAGGATCTGTCATGGATGATTGCTGTGGGCTGTAAACTGTCAGCTTAAAAAGTAGGAGGATTATGGAATGAAGTTAATCAATATAGGTTTTGGAAATATCGTTTCCGCAAATCGCTTGATCGCTATCGTGAGTCCCGAATCGGCGCCTATCAAGAGGATCGTACAGGAAGCAAGGGATAGAGGTATGCTGATAGATGCAACCTATGGCAGGAGAACAAGAGCTGTGATTATTACCGATAGTGATCATATTATCTTATCGGCCGTACAGCCCGAAACGGTTGCCCATCGATTAACTGCCAAGGAATCTGCTGCGGTAGAAGAAGAGGAAGCTGTTGATGAAACGTAGAGGCTTATTGCTGGTGGTATGCGGTCCTTCAGGTGTAGGGAAAGGTACGATATGTAAGGCATTGGCGGATAAAAATGCCGAGATCTTTCTTTCTGTTTCCGTCACAACACGGAAACCGAGGAATGCTGAAGTAGATGGGGTCAGTTATCATTTTAAGACTGAGGAAGAGTTCAAAGAAATGATTCGTCATGATGAGCTTTTCGAATGGGCCGTATATTGCAACAATTATTATGGAACACCGAAGAAATACATTATGGAAATGCTGCAGCGCGGACAAGATGTTGTTTTGGAAATAGATGTTCAAGGTGCTCTCAAAGTGAAAGAGCACTTTTCCGAAGGTGTTTTTATATTTGTACTGCCTCCCTCGATGGAAGAACTCAAAAAGCGAATTGAGGGAAGAGGAACCGAGACGAAGGAGAGTATCGTTGAAAGATTAAAGAGGGCCGGTCAGGAACTCAAGCTTACCGATGCCTTTCAGTATATTATCGTTAATGATGAGCTGGATCATTCGGTGAAAACGCTGGAAGCGATTATTATTGCTGAAAAATGTAGAAGTGAACGTAATCAGGAAATTATTAAAGGGGTGTTAGAAAATGATATATCCGTCCATTAATAGATTAATGCAGAAAGTAGATAGTCGATATACGTTGGTTGTTGCGACTGCCAAGCGAGCAAGGCTTCTTGCGGAAGGCGCGCCTAAACAGGTTGCCTGTAATTCCGATAAAGCGGTAACTGTTGCAGTCAATGAGTTTGCACAGAATAAGGTTTCATACACTAGGAACAAGCCGTTATAGGGCATTGGTGAGACAAAGATAAACAAAAGCGATAGGAGGTTCTCATGCTGAAAGGGAAGGTTATCGTAGTAGGAGTTTGCGGAGGGATCGCAGCGTATAAAGCGGCCGACCTTGTAAGCAAATTAAAAAAACTGAATGCTGAAGTACATGTCATTATGACACGTTCCGCAGCTGAATTTATAAGTCCTCTGACCTTTCAATCTCTATCTCAAAATTATGTCATAACCGATATGTTTCAGGAACCGCGTACCTGGGAGATAGAACATATTTCTCTGGCACAAAAGGCGGATCTTTTTGTGATTGCGCCGGCTACGGCCAATATGATCGGAAAGGTAGCCAACGGCATTGGGGATGATATGTTGTCCACTACCGTTATGGCAACGAAAAGCCCTGTTGTTTTCGCACCGGCAATGAACTGCAATATGTATGAGAACCCGATTGTACAACAAAATATTAAATATCTTGAATCCCTTTCCTATCATTTTGTCGAACCGGGATACGGACGCTTGGCTTGTGGAGACATGGGGAGAGGTAAGTTGGCAAAGGTTGATGATATTGTAGAAAGGGTCATTGAAATCATAGGTTATCCGAAGGACCTAAAGGATTTAAAAGTGCTGGTCAGTGCAGGGCCCACCAGAGAATCCCTAGATCCCGTAAGATTTATCACCAATTATTCATCGGGGAAAATGGGATATGCGATAGCCAGGGCTGCAAAATACCGGGGAGCGGATGTTGTGCTGGTAACAGGACCTACGGCCTTAGAACCGATTGCAGGGGTTGATACGATTAAAGTGAACTCGGCGATAGAGATGTATGAGGCTGTTATGGAGCACTCCGGGGATGCATCGGTTGTTATTAAGTCTGCAGCAGTCAGCGATTATCGTCCGGCCGCAGTCCATGAGCATAAAATCAAAAAACGAGATGATTTCAATATACCGCTTGTGAAGAATCCCGATATCCTTCTGGAGTTGAGTAAAAAGGCAGAAAATCAAGTGCGGGTAGGCTTTTCTATGGAGACAAGAGACCTGGAAAAATACGCTAGGGAAAAAGTGCTTAAAAAGAATCTTGATCTGATTGTTGCAAACAACCTGTTGCAGCAAGGGGCGGGGTTCGGTGTAGATACCAATATTGTTAAAATGATCAACAGACAGGGCGATATTGAAAGTTTTCCTATGATGGCAAAAGATGAGCTGGCACACATTATACTGGATAGGGTACGGGAAATATATAAAGAGAAGCATCAAGCTCACCTGTGACAGGTGGGCTGTTGTATTAGTAGAGAGAGAGATTGGTTAATTAATAATGAATAATGAATAATGAAGAATTAGGTCTTTGGGGATTCATGGATGGTTCTATATAAATTTCGATAGAGAATAGATAACCCATACAGAATTAGAAATATAATTATATAGAGGAAGCCGTATGTATCTGAGGCCGGAGATCATAGGGCGGAAGTCGGAATAGCCAAACAGGAACGCAAAATAATCAGCACAAAATGTCGTGTACGGTGAGGTATTCTCAACCCTCAACCCTCAGTTATTTGCAGTTTTGGAATACCAGCTGCCGGAGTACGATTATATTTCAAATTTTACAGTGTGTTATCTATATAAATAAAAATAAGTAGAGAGATATATAACAACGAAGAGGATGGGAGGTGTTAAGAAGTGTCGGATGGAAGAAATATGTCCCTCCCTACTCCGATTTCCCCACTCCCCACACCTTCTACCCCGGTGAAAGATGTGTCCCGGAAGAATATTGCGGAGGTGATCGTTAATAATCCTTCACGCAGTGTTGACAAAGTATTTCACTATAAAATTGCTCAGGAGCAAATGGGTCGGGTTAAAATTGGTGTGAGGGTTCTGGTGCCTTTTGGGCATGGCAATAAAAAAACAGAGGCTTTTGTAGTTCGCTTGACAGCACACAGTACGTTATCCAGATTGAAGGCTATATACGAGGTTGTAGATGAAGCACCGCTATTTGACGAAAAGATGTTATATCTTGTCAAGTGGATGCGGGAGAGATACTTGTGCACCCATTATGAAGCGATCAAAGCAATTCTGCCGCCCGGAATAGGATTAAAGTTGCAAGAGTGGGTGAACCTGAATAATGAGCTGGATGATCATGTCATTGAGGGCAAAATTAAGAATTCAAAAATACAGCAAGGGCTTGTACACCTTTTGAAAGCACATGACGGGAGTTTGGAAATCTCTCAATTATCGTCTTTACTTGGCAGCGCCAATATCAGAAAATCAATCCATGCCTTATGTAAAAAAAATGTGGTTTCAATAGCACATAAATCTTTTGCAAGGGTAAAAGATAAGACTGTTCGTATTGCCTCTTTAGCGATTTCCCACGAGGAGGCCGAGTATCACTTGGAGCAAATACAAGCAAGAGCGCCTGTACAGGCCAAAATGCTGGAATTGTTAATGGAAAATGAATTTATCGGTACTGCCGACCTTGTATTATTTTCCCAGGGCTCCTACAGCGCATTGAATGCATTGTATGCCAAAGGACTCATTCGGTATAAAGAACATGTGGTTGTTCGTAACGGCGTGACAAAAGATTTTGAAAAGACAACAGCATATAAGCCTACCGCCGAACAGAAAAATGTGATAGAATTAATGATGCAAAACATAGAAAAATCCGTACCTGCTGCTTTATTATTGCGAGGCGTGACGGGAAGCGGAAAAACGGAAGTCTTTCTTCAAATTATTGACCGCATTCTTGCCGTAAAAAAACAGGCCATTGTACTGGTGCCGGAAATTTCGTTAACGCCTCAAATGGTTGAACGCTTTAGGGGGAGGTTCGGGGATAGTGTTGCCGTGTTTCACAGCGGACTTTCGATGGGAGAACGATATGATCAGTGGAAAAAGATTAAAAATGCCGAGGTGAATGTAGTAGTAGGTGCACGGTCTGCCATTTTTGCCCCTTTTCAAAATTTGGGATTAATCGTATTGGATGAAGAACATGAAAATTCCTATAAATCGGAATTGGCGCCACGATATCATGCACGGGAAGTTGCAATGCAGCGAAGTGCAAATGAAAATGCCGTTGTGTTGTTAAGTTCGGCAACTCCCGGGATTGAAAGTTATTATAAAGCTAAAACGGGGCAATATCAATTGGCCCATATGGTCAGAAGATACAATAATGCTTCCTTGCCTAAAGTAAGCATAGTAGATATGCGTGATGAGCTGGTTAACGGCAATAAATCAATTTTCAGCCGTCAATTAAAGCAAGGGATAGAGGACAACTTAAAAAATAAGCAGCAGACCATATTGTTTCTGAACAGAAGGGGATATTCTACTTTTGTATCCTGCAGAAGCTGCGGATTGGTTTTAACATGTCCGAATTGCAATATATCATTGACATACCATATCCATCATGACATGTTGAGTTGTCATTATTGCGGATACAAAAGAAAAAACACCACAAGCTGTCCGAAATGCAGCAGTAAATATATCAGGTATTTCGGAATAGGTACACAGAAGGCAGAACAGGAGATCAATGTTCTGTTTCCGGAGGCTTCGGTGATTAGAATGGATGTTGATACCACAGGAAAAAAATTTTCCCATGAAAAAATATTGGATACTTTTCGCAATGATAAAATAGATATTCTCATCGGTACGCAGATGGTTTCCAAAGGGCTGGACTTTCCTAATGTGACACTAATAGGGGTCCTGGCAGCGGATATGTCTTTGAATATCGACGATTTTCGGGCAGCGGAAAGGACATTTCAACTCCTCACCCAGGTCAGCGGAAGGGCCGGCAGAGGAGAGATCGAAGGGCGGGCCATTATACAGACTTACCAACCGGATCACGGTGTTATACAACTGGCCAAAGGGCATGATTATTTGAGATTTTATGACAGTGAAATACAAATAAGGAAGCAGATGAATTATCCTCCCTTCTGTCAAGTGATTGCAATCGTTGTAAGCGGCCCCAAAGAAGGGCCGGTGAAATGCAGCATAAATGAAGTGATTGCTCATTTCAAGAAAAAAATAGAAATCAATCAATATGAGCATTTATGCAGCGGTATCTTGGGGCCGACGCCGGCGCCGATATCCAGAATCAAGAATAAATTTCGGTGGCGTGCCCTGTTAAAATGTGTTGATTGTGCTGAAATAAGAGAAGTGATGAGAGATTTGCTGGATACCCATTATGGCAATAGACAAAATGCAGGCATAAACCTGACAATTGATATCAATCCTATTAATATGTATTAGTGATTTTTAACATTGTTATCTATATAAAGCATATACAACGGGAAAAATTTAAGATTTAATATATAAAGCTTTCCGGTTAACCCTTTATTTAAATTGTTGATCGGTATCAAGGAGGTATTATCAATGGCTACTAGAATGATTAGAACAATGGATGACGATATTTTGCGAAAGAAGGCCAGAACAGTTGAAAAGGTCAATCGCAATATTTTGATATTGCTGGAGGACATGGCGGAGACAATGAAGAGTGCAAATGGTGTCGGTCTGGCCGCGCCACAGGTTGGCATATTAAAACGGGTGGTCGTCATTGATGTGGGTGATGGCTTAATCGAACTGATTAACCCTGAAATTATGAGTACGGAAGGAAAACAGGTCAAAGCAGAAGGTTGTCTCAGTGTTCCGGGCAAAATGGGTGAGGTAGAGAGACCGGCAAAGGTCACCGTAAGAGCTTTGAACAGGAAAGGGGAAGCATTTGAAATAGAAGGAGAAGGCCTGTTGGCAATAGCCTTGTGCCATGAGATTGACCATTTGAATGGAGAGCTGTTTGTTGATAAAGTCATAAGATTTATCGATCCGGAGGAAGAGTAGGGTTAGTTGATAGTGGACAGTTGACAGTTGACAGTTGACAGTGGATAGTTGAGCATTAAAAGTATTAAAAACATTCATTGTTTGCGGTTGGCAGGTTATAGTCATTGGTTTGAGCGGATACTGATTTGTTGACAGTGAACGGTGGATGATGAACGATACAATGGGGTGATGAGATGAAAATACTCTTTATGGGTACGCCGGAGTTTGCAGTACCCTGTCTTGATAGGATGGTAAAGGAAGGTTATGATGTGGTAGGTGTGGTGACGCAAACGGATAAACCGAAAGGCAGAGGAAAAAAATTGACCCCGCCGCCGGTGAAAGAGTATGCATTAGACCGCCAGATCGCTGTCTACCAGCCATCTAAGCTAAAAAAAGCCGATTTTGAGGAGACCTTGAAGGCCATTCAACCGGATTTGATTATTGTTGTGGCTTATGGCAAAATATTGCCTAAATATGTATTGGAATATCCCCCCTATGGCTGTATTAATGTACACGCATCGCTGCTGCCGAAATACAGAGGGGCAGGACCTATTCAATGGTGCGTGATCAATGGGGAAGAAGAAACCGGTATTACAACGATGTATATGGACGAAGGACTTGATACCGGTGATATGATCCTAAAGAAAAAAATTGCAATCGGCCGGAATGAAACAGCCGGGGAATTGCATGACAGGCTTGCTTCATTAGGCAGTGAGGTCTTAAAAGAGACCCTCGAAATGGTCGTTGATGGTAAAGCGCCTAGAACCCCCCAGTCAGACAGTGGAGCAACCTATGCACCTATGCTGGATAAATCCACAGCCAAAATTGACTGGCATAAGTCGGCAAAAGAAATAAAAGACCTGGTACGAGGTGTTAATCCTTGGCCTGTTGCATATACTTATTATAAAGATGAGATGATGAAAGTATGGTTCGCAGAGATAGGAGAAGAGTGCAAAAACGGAATACCGGGGACCATTGTAAAATATCTCAAGCATAAAGGTCTGGCAGTAAAAGCCGGTGATGATTGTTGTGTATTGATCAAAGAGGTGCAGTTTAAAGGTGGAAAGCGTATGGATATTGATGATTATTTACGCGGGCATTCTATAGAGTATGGAGAAATATTATCATAATGGTATATGACAAAAGAAAAAGACTTGAGATATTTTTGAAGATTTCCAGGATATTTGTTATCCTATCGTTTACTGTACTGTTTATAGCCTCTATGGTATATTTATATATGGATGAGGTAACTTATAATCTGATCATACTTTTGTTGATGGCGGCGGTAATTGTCGTTATTTTACTCACGGGGTTGCTTGTATATATCGTTACGAATGCGTATAAGACCGGTAAAATCAATAAGACATTGGCCCTGCTGGTCAATAGATTTATAAAACTGGTAATACCGATTGCAACTGTACTGGGAGAGCTTTTTAAGATGGATAAAAACATTATAAGGGGATTTTTTGTAGATATTAACAATATTGTTGTCAATTCAATCGGTCCGAAATGTGAATGTGATCAGGCATTGATATTGGTTCCCCATTGTTTACAATGGGCGGAATGCGGGTATAAAGTTACACATAACCCCTATAATTGCAAGAGCTGCGGCAAATGTGATATTGCAAAAGTGCTGGAGCTTGCCGATCGCTATCATATAAAGCTTTGTATAGCTTCCGGGGGCACAATGGCTCGAAAGGCCATTCAAGAAAATAAACCGAAAGTGATTATTTCGGTTGCTTGCAATAGAGATCTCATTAGTGGTATATTAGACGTAGATGACATTCCTGTTATCGCAATTGAAAATAGTACGCCCCAGGGGCCGTGTATTAATACGCAAGTGGATAGCAACAAAGTAGAAGAAGCAATCAAACAGGTCGTTCGAGATCTGAAACTGGGAGTGCGGCGTTAAAAACTCGGACGCCGGACAAACAACGAAAGGAGTAATCATATAATGGGATTATTGTACGGATTTGATTCATATTATATCATGCTTGTGCTGCCGGCCATATTGTTTGCTTTATATGCACAAAGCAGAGTGAAAGGTACCTTTAATAAATATTCGCAATATAGGAATATGCAAGGTTATACCGGTGCTCAAATTGCACGAAGTATTTTGGATAGCCAGGGTCTCAGTGATGTGAGAGTTGAGAATGTTGACGGTCATTTAACAGATCATTATGACCCAAAGTCAAAGGTGGTAAGACTTTCCCAATCCGTATACGGCAGCACCTCGGTTGCTGCAATCGGTGTGGCGGCTCATGAAACGGGACATGCTGTTCAGCATCAAGTCTCGTATGCGCCTTTGGCTTTTAGGAACAGTCTTGTGCCTGTTGCAAATATTGGTTCCCAGGCCGCTATTCCGCTGGCGATTCTAGGATTGATTATGCGCATAGAGCCGCTGATTAATTTTGGCATTGTTCTTTTCAGTGCTGTTGTGGCGTTCCAGCTTATTACACTGCCTGTGGAATTTAATGCAAGCAGCAGGGCACTGGAGATACTGGAAACCAAAAGGATTCTTACGCGAGAGGAATTACAGCCCACTAAAAAGGTTTTAAATGCGGCAGCCCTCACATATGTTGCAGCTGCAGCAGTGGGCATTGCCAATCTGTTGAGACTTGTCCTGCTTTCCGGCAGAAGAAGGAATTAAGACGAGCGGACGTGAAATCGCTTAAAGATATGATTGATTGCTAAGAGAGGAAATCGACTGGGGACTGAACCGCCGGATACATGATTTTAAATGTATCTGCGGGTCTGTCCTCATGTCGCGTTTTCGGAAAGGGTACAAAGGGATGCAAAAGGGTAAAAAAGGAGAAAAGATGGATAAAAATGTATCACCCAGGGAAATGGTGTTAAAGATATTATATAAGGTAGAGCACGAGAAGGCATATGCAAATCTTGCATTGAAAAAATATCTCGGGAATAGCGATTATAAGGTGGTAGATAGGGGATTTGTAACCGAATTGGTGTATGGCATTATGAAAAACAAGTTACTCATTGATTATACAATCAGGCAATTTTCAAATATAAGGATGAAAAAAATATCCGAATGGATTCTAAATATATTAAGGATGGGGGTCTATCAGATCATGTATCTGGATAGGATTCCCGATTCGGCAGCTTGCAACGAAAGTGTGAAATTAGCCAAAAAATATGGGCACTACGCTTCGTCGAGGTTTGTCAACGGCATACTGCGTAATGTTTCAAGAAATAAGAATGCCCTTCGGATGCCCGATCGAAAGACAGACCCCATAGGGTTTTTAAGCATCAGGTTTTCACATCCGGAATGGATGGTAGCATATTGGATGAACAAATATGGACCGGCATTCACAGAGGCCTTGTGTGCCGCTAATAATGAAGTCCCCGAACTGGTTGTAAGGGTTAATACGCTAAAGCTAACAAGAGATGAATTAATGGAATATATGAAAGCGGAAAAAGGAAGTGCCCGAATCGGCCAATACAATGATGAAGCCCTTATCCTGGAAGCCGTAGGCAATGTGGAGGAGTTAAGTGCTTTTCGCGAAGGCCTTTTTCAGGTACAGGACGAAAGCTCTATGCTGGTATCGAAGGTTCTGGACCCGTGCCCCGGTGATTTGGTGATTGATGTCTGCTGTGCGCCCGGAGGGAAAACGACGCATATGGCTCAATTGATGCAGAATAAAGGGAAGATTATAGGGTGGGATATCCATGCGCATAAAATCCGATTGGTCCGGTCAGCCGCCAAGAGGCTGGGTATAGACATCATTGAAGCGGAAGCAAGAGATGCCGCTCTTGAGGCAAAAGAGCTGCAAGAGCAGGCAGATAAAGTATTGGTTGATGCACCTTGCTCCGGTTTAGGCATTATCCGGCGTAAACCGGATATTAAATGGAATAAGACAACGGGTGATTTGGAAGATATAGTGGCTTTACAAAAAAGGATTTTAAGTGTATCATCGAAGTATGTAAAACCGGGAGGGATGCTGGTGTACAGTACGTGTACCCTTCTGGACGAAGAAAATATGGAAATCATAGAAGCGTTTACAAAAGAAAATCCGGCATTTGTACTTCAAGATATAGGACAATATTTTCCGCAAAGCCTGAAGAAAGACACCTTAAAACAGGGATACATACAGTTATTTCCTAATATAGATAAAACAGACGGTTTTTTTATTTGTAAAATGCAAAGGTTGGGTTGAAAGGAGTTAGCAGTTTGATAGAACGAATAAATTTAAAAGATTTAACCTTTGAAGAATTGGAACAATTCATTTTACAATTGAGTCAAAAAAAGTATAGGGCCAAGCAGGTATTTGAATGGCTTCAACGTGGTATTACGGATTTTGACGAGATGACGAATTTGTCAAAAGATTTGCGAGATATATTACAAGAAAAATGCTTTATCAGTTGTCCTGAGATTGCGGAAAAGTATGTGTCTAAGTTAGACGGTACAGTCAAATATTTGTTGGCATTGGATGACGGACACCTTATTGAAAGTGTTGCCATGAGGTATAAACATGGCATTACCCTGTGCATTTCCACCCAGGTGGGGTGCAGAATGGGGTGCAGGTTTTGTGCATCGACCATAGGGGGACTGGTAAGGCATCTGACCCCGGCAGAGATATTGGACCAGGTTCTATTTGTGCAAAGGGATTTGCAGGAGAGGATTTCAAATATTGTTTTAATGGGGATCGGTGAGCCGCTGGATAATTATGATCATGTCCTGACATTTTTAAAAAATGTCAATCATCCGGCAGGACTCAAGATCGGATATAGACATATTTCCTTATCAACCAGCGGATTGGTGCCCCAAATGTTAACCCTGGCCGAAGAAAATATGCCTATTACCCTTTCTGTTTCACTACATGCCCCTAATGATGAAATTAGAAATAAAATCATGCCTGTAAATCAATTATTCCCGCTCGATAAAGTGATAGAAGCCTGTAAAGTATATATTGAAAGGACAAAAAGGAGAATAACATTTGAATATGCAATGATATCGGGTGTTAACGATACCGTAGAAAATGCACGGGAATTGAGCAGTAAAATTAAACATCTGCTATGTCATGTAAACCTTATTCCTGTTAACGAGATTGGGGAAAGAGGTTATGTTAAAAGTGAGACGGATAAAATACACAGGTTTAAAATACAGATAGAAAGAGCGGGGATCTCGACAACGATAAGACGCGAGCTTGGTGGTGATATAAATGCTTCATGCGGACAACTTAGGAGGGGTTATTCGAGACAATCACTTTAAGGGGGACAAAGGTATGAAAATAGGCGCTTTTACCGATAGGGGGAAAACAAGAAAAATCAATGAAGACAATTTTTTCATATCGGATTTTAACCTGGAATCCGGAAATGGATATTGTATTATTGCCGACGGCATGGGAGGCCACAATGCGGGAGAAGTGGCAAGCAAAATAGCTATTGAAAAAATGAAAAACCATATTCAGGAAAGATATTCGGAAGACATGGAGAAGTCTCAGATCATTGCGATATTGAAAGAAATGATGCAAAAGGCCAACAGGAGTATTTATTGGCAGTCTCTTCAGAATAAAACCCAAGCGGGGATGGGAACAACAGCCATATTTTGTTTGTTGCATAACAGCTCCATGTATATTGCCCATGTGGGAGACAGCAGGGTATATCTAATAAGAGATAACGGTATGCATCAGATTACCGTCGATCATTCTATTGTTGCAGAACTGGTCAACAGCGGCAGCATTACCCGTGAAGAAGCAGAGCATCATCCTCAAAAGAATGTTATTACGCGTGCGCTGGGAGGAGAACAGGATACGCAGGTTGATATTTATGTTCAGCAGCTTGAGACCGGGGATATCATATTGATCTGTACCGATGGGCTGACCAATATGGTAAGGGATACGGAAATACTGTCGGAGATGAAGAAATGGGATGATCTTCAAATTACTGTTGAAAAGCTGGTCCGGCTTGCAAATGACAAAGGCGGCTTGGACAATATCACTGTTGTGGCCGTAAAGATTTAGAATAGGGCCGGCAAAAAGTATGGGAGAGTAAAGATATGTTAAAAAACACCGGGAGAGGTGAAAAAATGATTGGAGAGTTATTGGGGAATAGATATGAAATAATAGAAAAAATCGGCGGAGGTGGAATGGCCTTAGTTTATAAGGCAAAATGCAGACTTCTGAACCGTTTTGTTGCTGTGAAGATTTTGCGAAGTGAATTGATAGAGGATGAGGAATTTGTAGGCCGATTTAATGTTGAAGCACAAGCAGCGGCAAGCTTGTCACATCCCAATATTGTTTCCGTATATGATGTGGGTCATCAGCACGGCATATATTATATTGTCATGGAATACATTAACGGCAGTACACTGAAAGAAATAATCACCGGAAACGGTCCTTTGTTTTGGAAGGATGCCTTGAATGTTGCCATGCAGATTTGTTCCGCCTTGGAACATGCCCATAAAAACCGTGTGATACACAGGGATATCAAACCTCATAATATTATGATTACTGAGGATAAACGCGCAAAAGTGACTGATTTTGGTATTGCCAGAGCAGTGTCTTCATCAACGGTTAATTTGGGCGGAAACACGATAGGCTCGGTGCATTATTTTTCTCCCGAACAAGCCAGAGGCGGGTATACCGATGAAAGATCGGATATTTATTCTTTGGGCATCGTAATGTATGAGATGATTACGGGCAAAGTGCCTTTTGACGGGGAAAGCCCTGTGGCAATTGCTATGAAGCATATTCAAGAGCTCCCTATACCACCGGGAGATATTAATACGGATGTACCCGGCGTCATACAATCCATCATCTTAAAAGCAATCAGCAAAGAACAGGGCAATCGATATGCATCGGCGGGAGAAATGCTGGGAGATATCTATAAAGCTTTTAAGACACCCGATGAAGATTTTGTGGAAACGGAAAATATTGATGATTCGCCGACACAAAAGATCCCGATCATAAATAATATTGACGACGGAAGTGAGATTATGGTTAAAAAGAAAGCAGGCAGAAAAAAGAAGGTGAAAAAGGAAGATAGGATTGCGGTCATTGCAGCTATTATAACGTCTTTTATCATTATTGGCGGCATCTCTTATGCAAGTTATCATGTTTATAAGGATTATGCTGCAAAGAGGGCGCCGAAGGAAGCTCCTGTTCCGAATCTTTTGGGAAAGGATCTGGAGAGTGTTAAGACTGCATACAGCGAGCAAGGATTCAATATTGTTGAGTTCAAACAGGTTTATGATGATGAACATGAAAAGGGACAAATTGTTTCCCAGGAACCTGGTGCGGACAAGATGGTCGTGATACCTAGCGACATTGAAGTGACGGTAAGCATGGGGGCGGAAATGGTAAAGGTTCCGCTATTAAAAAATTGGGAGTATAGGGAAGCGGAGATTGAATTGGAAGCAAAGGGCCTGAAGCCTGACGTTAGATATGACTCCCATGACAGGGTGCCGGAAGGCTGTGTTATTCGGCATGTGCCGGAATCACAGGTAGAAGTAAAAAAAGGAGAATTCGTTCAATTATATGTCAGTACCGGGCCGAAAATTACAATGGTAACAATGCAGGATTTGACAGGCAAGACGGCGGAGGAGGCCAAACAAATCATTCAGCAGCTCGGATTGGTACCCGGTGAAGTCGAAAGCAGACCCAGTGACCGGCCTAAGAATGAAGTGATCGAGCAGAGCGTCGCTGACGGTCAGGAAGTGGAGGAAAAGACGAAAGTAGATCTGGTGGTCAGTGAGGGAAAGGCCGACGAAAGCAGGACACAGACGATTTCAATTCACCTTCCGCAGGATAAAGAACAGGTAAAAGTGAAGATTGTTGCAGATGACGGCTCAGGGAAAAAGGTGGTTTATGAAAAAGTGCATCAAAAAGAGGAGAGTCCGCTTGAGATTGAGATGTCGGGTAAGGGCAACGTGCCTGTTCAGCTGTATTTTGACGATAGCGATACGCCGGTGTATGAAGACACGCTTGAGTTCGGCGGTGTTGAATAATGCCGAAAGGGATCATATTGAAAGGAATCGGTGGATTTTACTATGTCAAAACGAGTGAGGGTGTTATTGAGTGCAAGGCAAGAGGAAAGTTTAGAAAGCGAGATATGATTCCGATGGTCGGTGATCGGGTGGATATTTCAATCGCTGCCCATGACGCCACAAAGGGCAGTATAGAGCACATAGATCCCAGAAGAACACAGCTCATTCGTCCGCCTGTTTCGAACGTGGATCAGGCCGTCATTGTCGTATCCGTTACTTCACCAAATCCAAATCTGGTATTGGTGGATAAATTCTTGGTGGCCGCAGAGAATCAGAAGCTGGATATTATTCTATGTTTTAATAAAATTGATTTGGATGAGAGCAAAGCCTACGTTGACCTGTTCAATATATATGCCGGTTCGGGGTACGGCATTGTGGGCACCAGTTCCGTTACGGGAGCCGGCATTAATGAGCTGCGTAATATGCTGGAAGGAAAAATAACGGTGTTTGCAGGGGCATCCGGTGTAGGAAAATCAAGTTTGTTAAATGCCGTTGATCCCAGATTTTCGCTGCAGACAGGAGAAATAAGCCAAAAAATTAAACGGGGCAGGCATACCACCAGACATGTTGAGCTTCTGGCATTAAAAGATGGAAGCTATGTAGTCGATACGCCCGGCTTTAGTTCTATGGATTTGACGAATATTCGGAAGGAAGAGCTGCAGTATCTTTTTAAAGAATTTACGGAGCATATCCCCCTGTGTAGATTCAGGGGCTGTGCCCATACTTCGGAACCCGGTTGCAGTGTATTAGAAGCACTGGATAAGAATAAAATTTCCGCCTCCAGATACAACAATTATCTCCAGTTCTATAACCAACTAAAAGACATAAAGGAGTGGCAGCGATGATAAAAATAGCACCATCTATTCTTGCGGCTGATTTTTCAAGGCTTGCGGAGCAAATTAGATTAGTTGAACAGGGAGGCGCCGATCTGCTTCATATAGATGTAATGGACGGGCATTTTGTGCCGAATATTACGATCGGGCCTGTGGTTGTTGAAAGTATTAAAAAGCATTGCAATCTGCCCTTTGACGTACATCTGATGATCGAAAATCCGGAGAAATACATTGAAAATTTTGCGCAAGCAGGGGCTGATATCATTACCGTGCATGTGGAAGCGACCCGGCATCTTCAAAGGTGTCTCCGGATGATTAAAGATTTGGGACTCAAAGCGTGTGCGGCCTTAAATCCTGCGACGCCATTACATACCCTGGACTATGTTTTGAACGATGTTGACATGGTTTTATTGATGACGGTTAATCCGGGCTTTGGCGGACAGCAGTATATTCCGGCTATGACCGAAAAGATAGCTTCGCTGAAGCAAAAGCTGGACAGGCTGGATAAAAGTATTGATATCGAGATTGACGGAGGTATCGGCGCAGATAACATAGATGAAGTGACACAAGCCGGTGCTAATGTTATCGTAGCCGGTTCGGCCATTTATAAATCCGACGATGTGGCGGGGATGATTACGAAGTTGAAGAAATCAGTATAGTGTCAGGGGGACGGCTCCGGTGACGCGCTTGATCAAGCGTGTCACCGGAACCGTCCCCTTGACTCAATTAAGAAAAGGGGAGCAGCATGAAAGCCTGGATTATTTCAAACGGAAGTATCACAGACTACAATTTTTATACAAATCTTTTCTCACCGTCCGATTTGATCATTTGTGCCGATGGCGGTGCGATGCATGCTGAAAAAATGGGGATAATCCCTCATATTCTCATAGGCGATATGGATTCAATCGAACAGTGCAATCTCAATGCTATGCAATCGAAGCATACAAAACGGCTGCAATATCCTGCCGGGAAAGACCAGACCGACACCCAGCTTGCAGTTGAATATGCGATCGGAAAAGGGTGTAAGGAAATTGTACTTATTGGCAGCTTGGGCAGCCGATTTGACCATTCTTTTGCCAATATTTCTTTATTGAAATTAATATTAGACCATGGCATCAATGGGATGATTTTAAATGAACACAACGAAATTTACTTAATCAATCATCGCATCCGTATCAAAGGGAAAGCAGGCGATATCCTTTCACTGCTTCCCGTATCCGAATGTGTGGACGGCATTACGACCACAGGCCTTCAATATGCCTTGCAAGATGCACAAATGACCTTTGGCCTTCCCTATGGGATAAGCAATGTATTGACCCGTACAGAGGCGGAGATTAGCATTAAGCAAGGATTATTGCTGGTAATAAAAGCAAGGGACTAGTCTCCGATTAGACAATGTACATGACGAAGGGCAGCTTAATCTTTAGCGTATTTGCTTTCGTTCCAAACTCCGAACTAATTTGTCACCAAAATAGGTTGGCTGAATATACTAATAGTAGAATGGGGCGGCATAGGAGGTGAACCTTTTATTATGGCCGGCAGACGTAAGGTTACGGGTCTTTTGATAGGAGCAATAGGAGCGGGCATCGTATTTGCATGGATTATACCTACTGGGTTCCTGGTCGGATTGGAAGGTTTGCTCCTGATTGTAATAGGGTGGCTTTTGCTGAGGAAAGGATAAGTGAGGTGTGATTATGAAGATTGTGGTGCTAAAAATGCCGAAATTCATTGGAAAAATACTTAGAACCGTATTCAGGATGCATTAACCTGTGATGTTGAATGCACTATTATTTTATATCAAACAATGGATTGAATTGCAAAGAATACATACATTGAGAGAAAAAGGGTTGAACCATAGGATAGGCAATAAAAAAAGATTCAAAAATGCACAGATTTTTGAATCTTTTTTTGCTATATTGCTCTGGTTACCTTATTGGAACGCAGACAACGCGTACATACGTTGATTTTTTTCGGTGTACCGTTTACAATAGCTTTTACTTTTCTAACATTCGGTCTCCAAGTTCTATTTGATCTTCTGTTAGAATGGCTTACCTTTATTCCGAAGCTGACGCCTTTGTTACAAACATCACACTGTGCCATCGACACACACCTCCTAATTATAATGTGCACTTGAAATTTCCATCCGAAGCCTCTTTGACTGCATTGTCATTAGTAAAACACTAATATTTTAACAAATCTTAGCTGTGATTGCAAGGAAAAATTTAAAAAGCTTTAGGTTTAAAGGAAGTTTTAATTGTAAATTATTTTAAAGTATAATAAAATATAAGGCAGAACCAATAAAAGACTGAGCCAACGATGACGACCGATTATTTAATTGTAAAATTTGTTTATGGAGGTAACTGTATGACGAGAAAACTGGAAACGGAATATGGAAAAATTACAATACCCGCAGAAGTGATCGCGAATATGGCAGGAATAGCTGCTACTCAATGCTATGGAGTTGTAGGAATGGCATCTCGTAATACGACTGACGGGCTGGTGAGCTTGCTAAAAAAAGATGCCTTGAATAAAGGCATTAAGGTAGTAATTAATGGAGGACAAATTACCATTGATCTGCATATTATTGTTGAATATGGTGCCAACATATCGGTGATATGTGAAAATATAGTAAGCAACGTAAGATATTCGATAGAATCTATGACCGGATTCAAAGTAAAAGAAATCAATGTATATGTTGAAAGTATTAGAGTTGACGAATAGTGAGGTGCATCAGATTTGATAATAAAAGAAATAGACGGTAAGTTACTGCAAAAAATGATTGTTTCCGCAGCGAATCATTTGGAAAATAATAAAAAAATAGTGGATGATCTAAACGTTTTTCCTGTTCCCGACGGAGATACGGGTACGAATATGTCACTTACGCTCCTCGCGGCTTCCAGAGAAGTGGAACAAAAAAACGATGATTCCGTTTCGGCGATTGCAAATGAGCTTGCGTCCGCTTCACTCAGAGGAGCCAGAGGGAATTCGGGGGTAATTTTGTCCCAGCTTTTTCGGGGTTTTGCCAAAAGACTTAAAAACCATGACCGTATGGATGCTAAAATTTTCGCACAGGCTTTTAAAGCAGGAGTGGATACGGCATATAAGGCAGTTATGAAACCGACGGAAGGTACTATTCTGACGGTGGCCAGAGAGGGAGCCGCAAAGGCCGTGGCCCTTAGTCGGTCCACAAAAGATATCGTTGAAGTGCTTGCAAGGTCGATAGACCATGCAAAATATGTGCTGAACAGGACGCCGGAAATGCTGCCGATTCTTAAACAGGCCGGTGTAGTAGATGCCGGTGGAAAAGGCCTGATCTTTATTTTGGAAGGTGCTTTGCAGGCCATTCGGTCCGGGGAAGGGGTACGGCTGGAGGTGCAACATGGTGAAGACCAACAGCAGGACAAAAGGAGGCAGCCGGTTGAACACGATATTACTTTTACATATTGTACCGAATTTATAATAGATATCAAACAGTCCCGGCCAAGAAATCCAATTGAAATCAATCAGTTTAGAAATGTGATAGCAGGCCAAGGAGATAGTATGCTGGTGATTGACGATGACGACATAGTCAAGGTACACATACATACGAACAACCCGGGTATTGTGATTCAGGAAGCCTTGAAAATTGGGGAACTGACCGATATTAAGATTGAAAATATGAAAGAACAGCACGAGCACATTTATGTCAAGGATCAAGGGGAAGAGACAGACATAAAGGAAGAGACCGCCCCAGAGACGGAGGAAGAGGCGGAATATGGTTTTATTGCTGTTGCGGCGGGCAAAGGTATTGTAAACATATTTAAAGATTTAGGTGTCGATGAAGTGATTGAGGGCGGGCAGACGATGAACCCAAGCACGGATGATGTTTTGAAGTGTATCAATAACATAAACGCCAAGAACATTTTTATATTTCCGAATAATAAGAATATTATTCTTGCTGCACAGCAAGCCAAAAAAATGTCGGATAGAAATATAGCTGTTATTCCTACAAAGAGTATTCCGCAAGGGATATCGGCAATGCTGGCCTTTGATGCAAATACGGCAGCCGATGATAACTATGATCATATGACCCAAGCCATTGACGGTGTGAAAACCGGAGATGTTACCTATGCGGTTAGAAATTGTACTGTTGGGGATAAGGAGATTGCAAAAGGAGACGTTTTGGGGATTCGGAATGGTGAAATCTTCACGACAGGAGAATCGGTTAATACGGTCTGCCATCAACTGCTTGAAGGCTTGTTGGACGAGGACAGCTTGATGATCACAATTTTTTATGGGCATGATATTGACGAACAGACGGCCCAAGAGCTTTCCAACTATATTCAAGACCATTATCCCGATTGTGAGATTGAAGTTCATCATGGCGGACAGCCCCTTTACTATTATATTATTTCCGTTGAATGACGAAGGTTTATACGTTAATTAAGAATGAAAAGGGGAAAAAGCATATAAATTCTTAATTAAATAAACGGTGGTGATCAAAATATCGGAGTTTTTACAAAAGGATATACGGTTTGTAACAGGAGTGGGAGAAGCCAGGGCGAAGCAATTTAATAAAATAGGTGTTTATGTTGCAGAAGATATATTGTACTATTTTCCCAGGAATTATGAAGACCGTACGAAAATAAAAAATATTATAGAACTGGTTGACGGGGAAACAATATGTATTAAAGGCATGGCAGTTTCAAAAGTGGCAGAAAGCAGAATCCGAAAAGGTCTGACACTGTATAAAATTTTGATTAGAGATACTACGGAGGCAATTACTGCAACATGGTATAACCAAAAATATGTCGCAAACCGGATAAAGCTTGAGGAGCGTTATGTTTTTTATGGCAAGGTATCCGTTAAATTCGGTAAAAAAGAAATAATGAACCCGATATTCGAAGAAGCGGACAGCAATCAATATACGCAAAAAATCGTGCCCGTGTATCCGCTGACTGCGTCTATGACCCAAAAGGTTGTTCAAAATATTGTGGGAAATTGCTTGAAGGCTGTTGACCAGGGCGTACAGGAATTTTTACCCCACTGGGTAAGAGGCAAATACATGCTTGCAGAAATCAATTACGCATTAAAAAATATCCACTTTCCCGACGATTATCATAGCTTTATGAAAGCAAGAAGAAGATTTGTTTTTGAAGAACTCTTTCTTTTGCAATTAGGTCTTTTTCGCATACGTCATAAAAGTCAGCAGTTAGAGGGCATCCCTTTTAAAGATGTGCCTGAATTGCAAGGCTTCATCAATCGGCTGCCTTTTTCTTTAACAGAGGCACAGCAAAAGGTGCTTATGGAGATACAGCCGGACTTAAAGAGCGGTAAACCTATGAATAGGCTGGTACAGGGAGATGTCGGATCGGGTAAAACGGTTATTGCAATGCTGACAATGTACATGAGTGTCAAGAATGGCTATCAAGCGGCCCTGATGGCACCTACCGAAATTCTTGCCGAGCAGCATTATAAAGGGTTTAGTGATTTTTTTGCAAAGGAAAATATGAAAATTTGCCTGTTAACGGGAAGTATGACGAAGAAGCAGAAAAAAGCGATTATGGAGGATATTCAAGAGGGCAGCGCGGATATCATTATAGGGACCCACGCTTTGATACAAGAACAGATAGAATTCCATGGTTTGGGTCTGGTGGTAACCGACGAACAGCATCGTTTCGGCGTTAAGCAGCGGGCGACATTGGCTTCAAAGGGGAAAAATCCCCATGTGCTGGTGATGACGGCGACACCTATTCCGAGGACGCTGGCGTTAATACTATATGGTGATTTGGATATTTCCATTATTGATCAACTGCCCCCGGGCAGGAAGAAAGTCGAAACCTATAGTATTGACGACAGTAAGCGAAAAAGGCTGTATGATTTTTTGAGAAAACAAATTGCAGAGGGGAGACAGGGGTACATTGTTTGTCCTCTAATAGAAGAATCGGAAGCCCTGCAGGTAAAATCCGCTGTTCAATATGCGAAAAATCTAAAGGAATCGGCACTTACAGAGTGTAATATAGGGTTGCTGCACGGGAAAATCAGCGCAAAAGAAAAAGAAGGCATTATGAGAAATTTTATGAATGGAGATATCGATATTTTGGTATCTACTACTGTGATAGAAGTAGGTGTGGACGTCCCCAATGCCACAATCATGGTTATTGAAAATGCGGAAAGATTCGGACTTTCCCAGCTTCACCAGTTGAGGGGCAGAGTGGGCAGAGGACAATATCAATCTTATTGCATATTATTTAATGACAGCAAATCGAAAGTATCACGGGAAAGAATGAAAATAATGCAGGAAACAAATGACGGATTTAGAATATCGGAAAAAGATTTGCAGCTTCGGGGACCGGGAGAATTTTTCGGTACGCGTCAGCACGGATTGCCGGATTTGAAAATTGCAAATTTATTTTCGGATATGGATATACTAAAACTGGCCCAAGAAGCAGCAAACCATTTACTGGAAATAGATGCAGACTTATTGCACAAGGAACATAGGTTATTAAGGCAACGATTGATGAAGGTTTTTGACAGCAGAATTAAGGATTTGATGTTAAATTAGTCAATCTTGCATGGTTTGTAAAATTTACAAAAAACGGAATCAGCCTTTTGAATATTTTTGCCTGAAGACTTTTATAATGGTTTGACCAACTACATGTGTCCTATAATTGTGAAAAACATCATTACAAAGTGTAATGCCATGCTTTACCTGTATGTGTACAATTTACTTGGCTAATATTCTGTAAACTACACATATTAATAATGGATAAAGATACAGGAGGTGAAAAAGCATGGCTAGAAATAATTCTAAATTGGTTCCTGAAGCAAGAGCAGCATTGGATCGATTCAAATATGAAGTTGCAAATGAAGTAGGTGTTAATTTAAAGCAGGGTTATAATGGCAATTTAACATCTAGAGAAGCTGGCCAAGTTGGTGGAAATATGGTTAAAAAGATGATCCAGCAAGTTGAACAGGGAATGGCTGGTAAAAACTACTAAAATAAATAAAAAAGGAATAGCCCTAGGGCTATTCCTTTTTTATTTATTTTAGTGTGTATTTATAAAAAAAACATCCTAGAACTGCAAGAAACAGCGCAAACCATTTTCTTGCAGTTCCAGAGGGGATGTTGGTATGCGGTTACTTTTTTCTACTTCTTTTTCCTTTTTTCTTCATTATAGCCTAAATTTCGCTATTTTGTATATAGTCAAAGGGTATGAAAAATGCTGGGACTTTGGTACTATATTCAAACATATAGATAATAAACATTAGAACTAGAAATATAATCCTATGGATAAACCGGAGATCGGAGGTCAGAGGGCGGAGGTCGGAAAATGACTAAACAGGGGTGGAGAGTAAAATAGCAGCCAGGCGTCGTGTAAGACGGCAGGTATTCTCAAGCCTCATCTCTCAGCCCTCACCTACTTTTTAGTCTTAGGATACCTGTTACCGGAGTACGATTATATTTCCAACTTTACTGTTTATTATCTATAAGTGCACAATAAGGCAAAAAAACATCCACCGGTATCAGTAGTACCAGTGGAAAAGAGGAGAATAAGAAGAAAAGTTTTAAGGGAATAATTTTAATGTAGCATTCATTATTATGTCTAAAAGCGATGACTTTTATGTACGAAAGCAAAAGGTATTAAGAGAATATTTACAAAAGCTTTATAATGAATTATACTGTATGATAGGATGAAAAGATAAAAAAATTGTTTTATTTGTTTTTTTGGTCTTTTGTACCTAAATCCATTGACTTTTATACAAGTTTATATAAAATAGACTTATGAGACGATTTGTAAAAGGTAGACATTTCACGAAATTGTTAAAATTGCAAGAGGTTCAAAGCCTCTCCTTTGTGCTTAGATTTGACTGTGTAAAACATTGATCGCGTGAAATAGACAATTGGAAGGAGAATTCGGTTGAGGGTGATTTCAGGTTCTGCCAGAGGCCATAGGCTGAAAAGTTTAAAAGGTTTGGCTACACGTCCCACTACAGATAAAGTGAAAGAATCGTTGTTTAATATGATTGCTCCGTATATTAATGGCGCATATGTGCTGGATTTATTTGCAGGCACCGGCAGTCTTGGGATTGAGACATTGAGCAGAGGTGCTGCGTTTGCCGAATTTGTAGATAACAATCCGGCGGCTGTCGGTATTATATCGGAAAACCTTGTGCATACTAAGCTCGTTCACCTGGCAAAAGTAGTCAAATGTGATTGGCGTGATTATATCAATCGAGTTTATGATAGGGACAAGCCATTTGATATTATTTTGATGGACCCTCCCTACAGCAAGGACTTGATTATTCCTGTTTTAGGTCAATTAGGCGCAAAGCAATTGATTCATAAAGATGGGATGATTGTCGTTGAAGCGGAGAAGGGTGATAATCTTCCTGAAAGTGTAGGCCCGTTACAAAATGTACGGATTCGAGAATACGGTAGAACGATTATTACATTATATAGTTAGGATGAGTCATCTATGAAAATTGCAGTTTACCCAGGAAGTTTTGACCCTGTAACCAACGGACATCTGGATATTATTGAGAGATCCTCCAGAATTTTCGATAAAGTCATTGTAAGTATTCTGAAAAACAGCAGTAAAGCACCTATGTTTTCTGTTGAGGAGAGGTTGACATTGCTGCGTAAAGTTACCAGGAATTTAAGTAATGTAGAAGTGGACTCTTTTTCGGGGCTGCTGGTGAATTATCTTAAACAAAAGGAAGCAGAAGTAATTATTAAAGGTCTTAGAGCCGTTTCAGATTTTGAGTATGAATTCCAAATGGCGTTAATGAACAATAAATTGAATCCTAAAATAGAAACATTATTTATGATGACAAGCAGTAAATATTCCTACTTGAGTTCCAGTATTGTAAGAGAGCTTGCAAGCTTGGGCGGGTGCTTGAAAGAACTGGTGCCGGAGGAAATTATACCGGATATTCATAATAAGGTTAGACATGCCAGGGGGGGAGCGTAAATGGAGATTTTAGCGTTAATAGATGCATTGGAAGATGTTGTGGAAAGCGGAGTATCGGTTCCCTTTTCCGGAAAAAGCATTATTGACGGGCAAGAAATGCTGGACTTGATAGAAGAAATCCGGCTTAAGATGCCCGATGACCTTAAACAAGCAAAATGGGTGAAAGAAGAGAGACAGAGAATTCTATTGGAGGCGCAGAAAGAAGCCAATCATATCATTAAAGAAGCGGAGAGCAAGATTATTTCCTTGATTGATGAGCATGAAATTACGAAAAAAGCCTATGAACAGGCAAATGAAATTGTTGCCAATGCGCAAAAAAATGCTAGAGAGATCCGGTTAGGGACAAAGGAATATGCCGATGATATCCTGGCAAATTTGGAGAAAACGATCCAGAACACGCTGGAGGTTTTGCATAATAACCGTGAAGAATTGAAAAAGTGATTGACGGTTCGGTTGGCATCCAAGTCTTCCAGGGAACCGCCGGATATGCTGTTGTTGTGAATGGTGAAGCATATCAGTCCCTTTGCTTATGACCTTTAGTGTTCGCGATCATTACAAATATACATAGCAAGGTGAAAAAAAACAACACATTTCCAAGATAAATTAATGATACGGAAAAAGTACGGGTAAAATGTTGCTGTGTTAGTTTTTCAAGCGGCTCCGATATGTTTTTTGATACGCTTATCGTCAGTGGTGCAACGTTAAACAACAGGAAGGTATAGGTTGCTGCCAGTATGCCGTGCATAGCTTTTCCTACTAAATAAGGGCCGACACGAATATCGGTCTTGCTGATGATGCTGATGACTTGGCAATGGACAGACAAACCGGCCCAGCCCAAAATGAGACTGGCGGCCGTCAATCGCTGTACAAGCGGGATGGCTGTATCGGAACTGGCAAGCTTAATGCCGGTTGTAATTTCAAAAAAACCGCTTGAGATTGCGGGTAAAAGTTCTTCCGATATACCTAACGGTCTGCAGAAGATACTTAAAATTTGAGAGATTGATGCAATAATCCCTAAATGGGTTAACAGTTTAATTAAAACGGAAAAGAAAATAATAAAGCCTGCTATCAAAAGTAAAAGATTGACCGCATTTCGGATGGCGTCACCAAACATTTCGCCGAAGTTTCTTGGATCTTGGGTTCTGTAATTTTTCATTTGTTTTAACGTTTCTTTTATAATACCCCTGAAGCTATTTTTCTTTACACATCCTTGAGGTTCTATTTTTTTGTCATATTTATAAAATCTAAAAAACAATCCTACGGTTATAGATGCGAGAAAATGAGTCAAATAAAGTAAAGATCCGATGAGAGGATTGTGAAACATACCCACAGCAATGGCACCGAGGATAAACAATGGCCCTGCGTTGTTGCAAAAAGCTAAAAGACGTTCTCCTTCCGCCCTTGTACATAAATGATTTTCTCGTAGGTTTACAGTGGCTTTCGCGCCTACAGGATATCCGCTGATAATGCCCATCGCAAAGGGGAAAGCACCACTGCCGGGAACATTGAAAACAGGGCGCATGATGGGTTCAAGTATAATGCTGACAGCATGCACAAGCCCCAGACTTGTCAGCAGGTCCGTTGTTACGAAAAAAGGAAACAAAGAGGGGAATACCACATTGATGCATAATTGTATGCCTTGCAAAGCGGCCTCAAAACTTTGTTCGGCATTGAATAAGAGTGCCAAGACAAACAAAATAACCCCGAAAGATAGGACCAGCGAGGATAAATATAAATGGGTGAAATAATTTTTTTTGACGATCCATCTAAAGGTATAATATATAAAGGGGAGGATTGTCATGATAATAAAAATATTACCCATTATGGTTATTCCTTTCCTGTGTGATTTACGGTTTGCAGCGTTAACAAATAATAAAGCAAGAGGCGTAGGCTCTGTATATATATATTGAGGTGTATCTTTTAATATGAAAATAATTTTATCATTAGTTTGAAGTTGGGAGCTTGGAAGGATCACAAAAAATTTTTGCCTCCCAAACTCCGAACAAATGATGTGACGGCATCAGCATTGGCAGATATTGTTTGATATAGAGGTGTTCATGATAAGAAGTGCATGGTATTTTAAATGTTTCAAAATGGTTGTCTTCAGGCAACGGCAATGCCTCTTGTCTGCTGTCAAATGATATAAAGAATGATAGTTCGCCCTTTAGCACCGAATGCATATTTAAATCAACAATGCAGCATCGTCTCCCTTTGTTCCAATATAAATAGATTGTGTACTATCTATAGCAGCCAATAATGATTAAAAATTAATCATATAAAAAGTTATAAGTTGCTTTTGTAGTCAACTTTTGGAGTAGGGCCTTCATTCTGGGAATATTTCCGTTGTAAGCATACGCAGATGAAACCGTCTATGTCTCTTTGGCTCTCTTTAGCTAGCTTTCTGTATCCAAGCAATAGTCTTTTTTCATCTTCGCTGAGTGAGGCTATATTGTCTATCCTGTCCGTTTTACTAATAGAGGTGTTTGTCTTATAATAGCGAACATTTTTTTGTGCCGGTAAACGGTATGTTCTTGGCTTTTCCCCTGTTAAAATCCAATCAATAGAGACTTTTAGAGTATTTTTTAAAGCAATGAGTGCACTGGCAGAAGGCATAAATTTATCATTCTCTAATTCACTTAGATTACCTGTAGATAAGCCTGTTAGTTTTTTAATGTCTGTTAAAGTTAAATTTTTCTTTTTGCGTATGAAGCGAATTCTTTGTCCAATCGAATTCATAAAGTTACCTCCTCTTATCTCTATTAATAGAAAAAATTCCAAAAAACATCATCGGAAAATGTCAAAATATGTTGACAATCTCTGAAATCAGATATAATATATTTTATATATGGTTAATTTTTCATTATTTATTGTATCATAGATTTTTAGCTAAAGGAGGACGTATATTGAGAGAAAAAGGGAGTTGACAATTAGATGCAAAAAAAAAAATTAACACCTTTTGGGGAAGTGGTCAATAAGCGGTTAGTTGAATTAAATATGACCCAGCGAAGGTTGGCGAAAGAAGTCGGAACTTCAGAAGTATATTTGAGTATGATCCTTCGAGGAGTACGCTCGGGAAAAAAATATTTGAACACGATTATCAGCATTTTGGATATTGAGTGTGATAAAGAAAAATAATATTTTGGTATGGGGATTTATGGTTCTTACATGAGTGTTATAGAAATCAATAGCTTGATATGGCCTGTTATCAAGATACAATACTCTTAGGGTAGCCCATATAAAATGTTTACCACCAAATCCATTATTATAATCACTAATTTAGTAATTTTTGCTTTTGTTGAATTATTATACTATGGTTTAGACATCCTAGATTAAGCTGCTGAGGAGTGTAAAAATGAAAGACAAAAAAACTTTTCAATATATAAGATCTTATATCAAAAAGCTCTCAAGTCTACTCAAAAAAAATAAATCGGATGCGGAATGCAGCGATATTTTAGAAGTTAGTAAGGAACTGGATACTGTTTTGGGGTTATATGGTCAATATGTAAATGATATAAAAAAAAATCAAGCTAAAACACAATATGCAAATACGGCATTGGATGATACCTTTGAGAAGTTAAAAATAAAAAAAGAATATGTTGAACTTACAGTATCCGGAAAGGGAGACGGCACATGGAGCTGGAATATCCAAACGGATGAAGTGAATATTTCACCGGAATGGAAGGTATTGCTTGGATATCCCTCCGGTTATATTGAAGAAGATTGTGAAGCGTGGAAAAAGTTTATACATCCCGATGATTTGGAAAAGCTGAAAGATGACTTTTCGCACCTTCTGCTGGGCAACGGCAGCATGTATAAAAATGAATACCGTTTTAAAAGCTATGGAGGCAGTTATCAGTGGCTGCTCATAATAGGCCTGATTGAAAAAAACAGTAGGAATGAACCGACAAAAATGATCGGGCTGTATAAGGGGATTACGGATCATAAGAAGTTGACCGCTATGTTAAAGCAGGAAAGGGACTTTGCCAACAGCATTTTAAATACGGCAAGGCTGCTGATTATAGTTACGCAATTAGATGGAACGATTGTACAATTTAATAAATTTGCTCAACAATTAACAGGATTTTCGGAGACGGAAGTTTTGGGAAAGCGGTGGTTTGATACAATCATTCCGGATGGTACCGGAGAGCATATGATAGATCTATTATCTCAAATACAGGACATGAAACTTCCGCAAAATTTTGAACATCCGCTTCTTGGCAAAGACGGACGTACAATCGATATTTTGTGGAACCACAGTTTTATAAAGGTACCGGAGGATACCTATATGATTGTATCCATGGGTACCGATATCACAAAACGCAATCAGACTGAAAATAAGCTGAAGGAGAGTTGTAAAACTTTAACCTATATGCAAGGGGAACTGCTAGATCAGTTTAACGAGCTGCAAAAAAGCCGAAATGCCTTGAGACAAAGTGAAGAAAGATATAGACTGGCCATTGAAGGGGCCAACGACGGACTATGGGATTGGGATATCTTGAACGACAAAGCCTATATTTCTCCGGAGTGGCAGAAAAAACTCGGTTTTGCATGTAATGAGATCCAGCCTCATCATTCCAAGTGGCTGGAACGAATTCATCCGGAGGATAGAAAAATGGTTAGGTCTAATTTACAGGAACATTTTGCAGGAAAGACGCTGCACTATAAAAGTGAGTATAGGATCAAAGATCGAGATGGGGTATATATTTGGATTGTAAGCAGGGGAAAGGCCAAAAGGAATGCAGACGGAAAACCTGTACGGATGGCCGGCTCTTATACGGATATTTCAGAACGAAAAGAGGCATTGCGGAAAATTAATAAATTGGCTTATTATGATCAGCTGACAGGATTGTACAATCAACTAAGGTTTATTCAGAAGTTAAAGGCAGAGCTGAAAGAGGTAGAAGCAACCGGAGAGACGGGTGCAATTATGTTTATTGACCTGGATAATTTTAAGACCATTAACGATACCCTGGGACATGCGATGGGGGACAAAGTATTAAAAAAGATTGCAAAGAAGCTGAGCGAAGCGATTGATGATACGACGATATTAGCAAGGTTTGGGGGAGATGAATTTATTCTTCTGCAACGGGAGGCCGGTACTGGGGAAACTATTATTGAGACGGCCAAAAAACTTATGGCATTTTTTAAAACGCCATGGCAAGTGGAAAATTACGAATTTTATCTCACAGCCAGTATGGGCATTACCGTTTATCCCAATGACGGCAGAGATGCCGATGAGCTGTTAAAAAATGTAGATACGGCGCTGTACAACGCAAAAGAACTTGGCAAAAACAGCTATCGTTTTTTTCAAAAATCCATGTATGAAAAAGCAATCAAAAGAGCGGATATGGAAAAAAGCTTGAGATATGGAATAGAGAAAAATGAGTTTCTTTTATATTATCAACCTTTGATTGATGCTAAGACCGGTGATATTGTAGAGTTGGAAGCACTGGTGCGATGGCTTCATCCCCAAAAAGGTTTGATTTCGCCATTGGAATTTATTCCCTTGGCGGAAGAAAAGGGATTAATTGTTCCTTTAGGGCATTGGATACTGGAAGCAGCCTGCAGGCAAAATGTCATATGGCAGCAGAAGGGTTATCGTCATTTTAACATTGCCGTGAACATTTCTCCCATACAGCTGCAATCAATAGATTTTTTGGAATCTGTAGAACAAGTTTTAAAGAATACGGGACTTGCCCCTCAATATCTCACGTTGGAGATTACCGAAAGTGCTTTGATGAAGTCTATCGACAGCACCAGTACGATTCTGCGAAAAATTAAAAATATGGGGATTCATATTTCCCTTGATGATTTTGGCACAGGATATTCATCGCTGCACTATTTAAAAAAACTGCCGATAGATACGTTAAAAATGGATAAGGCGTTTGTAAATGATATTAACGGACATAACAGTGATGAAGCGATTACCGGTGCAATTATTGCCCTTGCTCATCAAATGAGATTGGATGTGGTTGCGGAAGGGGTGGAGACCAAAGAACAGTGGACATTGTTAAGCAGCCAAAACTGTGATAAAGTGCAGGGATATTTATTGAGTAAACCTTTACCCGCAGAAGAAGTAGAAAAAATACTTCGTAATGGCAAAATCCTTTTGTAGTATGTTTGAACCGCCTGTATGTCGGCGGAGTTCACATGATGACCGGTGAGGTTAAATAATCCGATCGACCGGCACGCTGATCCGTTGAAGGATAGTGCAATGTATATAGATCGGTGGCTAGAAAATCCAATTCTATCATCTGTCTTAACAACGGGTTGCATGAGTGATGATAGGATGACGGTTTGACAATAGCAGGCAGAGATGCTGCATTGTTTACAAGCTTTAATAGTTTTTGGCCCTTCTGATTCATTCCTAATATTCTGATGTATTGAGGACCTCCGTATTTTTGAAAAGTATTGAATATATCCTTTGTAATACCCAGCAGAATATTAAACATGATGCGCTGCAAACGTGTACGAGTATAACGCTTTGTTTTAACGGCAGCAATTGTGTCTTCCAAGGTTCCGAATGTATGCGCTGCTTTCCGAATCCGATTTTCCAGTCCTTCGTTTACATCGGGGAAAGCAGCTAATTGTAAGTGATCGAATCTGCGCAAAAGTGTCATAATGGCCATATCAAAATGTTGTGAAAAGATGGGGCCTTGTCCCTTATCCATTTCACCGCATAGTATATGATAACTGGCGGAAGGCATCAATGGTTCTAATGTTTTTAAATGCTTTTCTTGCCGCAGCATGTTTCTAATAGCCGTGGCACTTGCAAATTCGTCCTTTTGTTCTAAAGAATGGTAGCCTGTTTTATGGCGCTTAATTGTTAAAGGCGTGATGCTGCTATTGAGCTTGTACAGCGCTTTTATGTATTCAATGCCTAAAATATTGTTGGGTGAAGCCAGAAGGATATCGATATTCGAATGCTTGTTCTCACTGCTAAGATATGCCCCTATGGCTTTCTCACGTGCTTTTGGAAAACTGTTTCCTTTTTTTAATGAGCATTGTATGCTGTGAGAAACCTCTTCCGGTTCATCGGCCAATATAGCGGCAATGCGGTTCAATAACTCAATTTCTCCCTGCTCACTCCCGAAACATATATAATCTACAATGTTTAAGCTGTTTAAAATCTTTACAGCGCCAAAAGCAAAATGTTCTGCCGATTGCAAAACATAACTCACCGGAAGTTCTATCACCAGATCCACACCGTTCATTAAAGCCATTTTTGTTCGTGCCCATTTATTGAATAAAGCGGGTTCGCCTCTCTGGATAAAATTCCCGCTCATCACGCAAACCGCATAATCGGCATTGGCTAAATGCTTAGAGGCCTCCAGATGAAATTTGTGGCCGTTATGAAAAGGATTATATTCCGTAATTAAACCGACAACTCGCATTGTTTTACCCATTTCCAAATCTCCTATAGTCTAAAGGTATTATAGATAACACATACTAGAATTAGAAATATAATGGTATGAAAGTAAACTTAACCCAAGCAATACAACCTCTTAGATTCGGAATACCAGTTAATGGAGTACTATTATATTTCTGACTTTACAGTACGTTGTCTATGTACGTACATAGTATCATAATATTTTGTGTAATTACAAATAATATTATAGGCGGTTTTATGCATTGTTGTTTTGATAATGGGGAAAAATTGATACGTTTCCGAAGAGAAAATCGAAAATTAAATAAAAAATTAGCATAAGCATATTGTATACAATAATCAAATCCTATATAATAAAGTGTGGGTTCATTCTTTATTTTAAATTTTACAAACATTTGGAATTATTGAATAAAGATAATCGGCTGCAACCTAAAAATACTATTTATGCTTCTGCGTTTTTTGTGTAAATATAAATGCGATATTCAGTGCGAAGGTTGTTTTGTAATTTTAAAATAGTGAATAAACCGAATGACTTTTTTAGTATACATATAAGGAGTGTTTGAACAATGAGTGATTTTTTGCAAAAAATTAAACAGCGAGCCATGGCTGACAAAAAGAAAATCGTTCTTGCAGAAGGAACAGAGCCAAGAACCGTAAAAGCGGCTGCAATGATTTTGGAACAGGGGATATCGGATGTTGTTTTACTGGGCAATAGGGAAGAAATTAAAACCGTTGCCGGTGATATGGATATTTCCAAAGCTGAAATCATTGATCCGGAAACATCGGACAAATATGAAGAATTTTCCAATCTTCTTTATGAAATGAGGAAAGCAAAAGGGCTTACATTGGACCAAGCGAAAGCATTAATTAAAGATCCGCTCTACTTTGGCGTGATGATGGTGAAACATGATATGGCAGACGGCATGGTCGCCGGTGCGGTAAACTCTACCGCAAACGTTTTAAGACCTTCTCTTCAAATATTAAAAACCGCACCGGGCACAAAGCTTGTTTCAAGCTTTTTTGTAATGGTGGTTCCCGATTGTGAATATGGAGAAAAGGGTACATTTATCTATTCGGACAGCGGTTTAAATGAAAATCCGGACGCAGAAGCCGTATCTGAAATAGCCATTTCTTCTGCAAAATCTTTTGAACAGCTTGTAGAAGCAGAACCTATCATAGCCATGCTGTCTTATTCAACCTATGGAAGTGCAAAGAGTCCCTTAGTTGATAAAATGCAGCTGGCTACCAAGTTGGCAAAGGAAAAAAGGCCGGATTTAAAGTTGGATGGAGAGCTTCAAGTAGATGCGGCTATTGTGCCGAAGGTTGGTAAAGCCAAAGCACCGGACAGCAAAATTGCAGGTGCTGCCAATGTTTTGATTTTCCCGGATTTAAATGCCGGAAACATTGGGTATAAATTGACGCAAAGACTTGCAAAAGCTGAAGCTTACGGACCTATTACCCAAGGGATTGCTAAACCTGTTAACGATTTGTCAAGGGGCTGTAGTGCGGAGGATATAGTAGGTGTAGTTGCGATTACATGCGTACAAGCGCAAGTAAAATAAAGGGGAGGATATAAAATGAAAATATTGGTTATTAATGCGGGGAGTTCGTCTCTCAAATATCAGCTTATTGATATCAATAGAGAAGAAGTGATGGCAAAAGGTCTGTGTGAAAGAATTGGGATAAATGGTTCGCGGCTCAAACATAAACCCAATCACAGTGAAGGAGTTACGATTGAGAAATCCATGCAAGACCATGCAGAAGCTATCAGAATGGTTATTGATGCTTTGCGTGATGAGCGCCACGGTGTCATAAAAGATATGAGTGAGATTTCGGCAGTAGGACATAGGGTGGTACATGGCGGAGAATACTTTAGTGAGTCGGTGCTTATCGATCATAGGGTAAAGGAAGCTATTGATGCCTGCAGTTCCCTTGCACCCTTACATAATCCTCCCAATCTTACCGGTATTAAGGCATGTGAAGAGGCTATGCCGGGTGTGCCGATGGTTGCGGTATTTGACACCGCATTTCATCAAACAATGCCCCCGCAAGCTTACTTGTATGCCCTGCCTTATGAAATGTATGAAAAGCATAGGGTAAGAAAATACGGTTTTCACGGCACCTCTCACAAATATGTCACACAAAGAGCGGCGGTGCTTATGAATAAGCCTATTGAAGAATTGAAAATTATTACATGTCATTTAGGCAACGGGTCGAGTGTGGCGGCTGTGAAAAGCGGAATTTCCATTGATACCAGCATGGGTTTTACACCCTTGGCAGGTGTAGTAATGGGTACAAGAACCGGGCTGATTGATCCTGCTATTGTTACTTATCTGATGGAAACTGAGAATATGTCAATCAAAGAAATTAACAATCTTTTAAATAAAAAATCGGGTGTCTTGGGTATATCCGGGATAAGCAGTGATTTTAGAGATATTGATGATGCAGCTGACGAAGGCAATGAAAGAGCACAGCTTGCGTTAGATATATTTGCGTACAGCATCCGACAATATATTGGTAAATATATGACAACAATGGGTGGAATAGACGCAGTGGTATTTACCGCGGGCATAGGAGAAAACAATTCAAGAATGAGAGCACATATTGTAAAAGGTTTGGAGTTTTTGGGAATAAAAATAGATGCCGAAAAGAATGCTGTGAGGGGTCAAGAGCTTGATATTAGTACGCCGGATGCAACGGTTAGTACATTGGTTATTCCTACGAACGAAGAATTTATGATTGCACTGGATACAAAGAGAATTGTAAACAAATAGTACATGGTTTAAGGTTCATCATAGCCAAAACTTGTATTTGTTTATATTGAAAGGTGTACCGTTTTTTGTGAATCCGATAAAATCTCAAGGACATAAGGTCCTTTGGATTTTGCCAGGATTTCACGATCTGAAATGACCTAAATAAATTTATTGACAAATGCTGTACAACTTAGTATAATAACATTTGTTGGTTATCGAGGTGGTTCTGTGATCGTTGATTTATCTAATTTATTAAAGGCGGAAGGCTCAAAAATCCGTTTCGATTCCGTGATGAAGGTTGATGAACTGGAATTTAATGGTGATCGGTATAGCTTTCCTGAACCTGTGAATGTCAGTGGAAATGTTTTTAATGCAGGGAATGTTCTGGAATTGAAGGCAGCAGTTTCCGGTTGTATTCATGTTAAATGTTATAGGTGCATGCGGGAAATACAAAGGGATTTTTCCTTTGCCATGGATGAAACCTTAACCAATGATGATGCTTCCGAGGCAGAAGAGGCCATTCGTTTTGAAGGTCATAGAATAGAGATAGATGATATTGTGATTAATCATATACTGTTAAATACGTCCATGAAGTACTTATGTTCGGAAGATTGTAAGGGTTTGTGTTCTGCATGCGGCGCTGATCTCAACGAAGGCGTTTGCGGATGCAAAAATGAAGACGTTGATCCGAGACTTGAAGTGTTGAAAAAGTTATTGGAAGAATAGCTTATCATAGAGTATGGAGCAATATCAAGGAGGTGTAATGATGGCTGTACCAAAAAGAAAAACATCTAAAGCAAGAAGAGATAAAAGAAGAGCACACTGGAAATTAGCGGTGCCGGGAATGGTGAAGTGTCCGAAATGCAGTGAGTATAAACTTGCCCATCGTGTTTGTAAAGCATGTGGGTATTATAAGGACAAAGAAGTTGTTCAGGCTTAATGAGAGATTTAGGTTATTTGATATTGTGAAATCTGACTAAAAAGCAGAGGGTTCTATGCCCTTTTGATTTAGTTGTGAGGATTAGAATAAGGTATACGGTCTATTTGCGCCGTATACTTTATTTTTTTTGTGGGAAAAAATATAGTGAATTGAAAACTTTGTTCAAGGTGGTGCTTCCGGTGGAAATCTTTTTACGAAATTTTTTGATTAGTATTTCTGTGGGTACTTTGGGAAGACTCTATTTGTTGAGGGTTGATTATCGCCAATATCCCAGTTATCCAAGAGGGATTATTATGCATCTAACCTTTGGTGTAATTGCGGCAGCACTGGGAGCAGTTGCCATTCCTGCATTGCTGGCACAAGACTATGCGGCAGTCACCTTTCTTGCACTGGCAGCAGAGCAGTTTCGAAATGTCAGAACCATGGAGAGGGAAAATCTTGCGAATATAGAAGGGCTTGAAATGGTTAGAAGGGGAGCTTCCTATATTGAAGAGATCGCTAAGATATTTGAAGCCAGAAATTATATCGTGGTGCTTGCTTCTCTGATTGCATCGGCTTCATTGTATTTAATCCCTAAATGGTACCTGGCGGTTCTAACCGGCTTTCTGACATTGGTACTTTTAAAATATATTATGCAGAGTCAAAAAATATCGGATATTGCCAACGTTAAAATAGCAGATATACGGTTCGAAAACACCTTGCTGTATGTAGGAAATATTAACATTATGAATGTAGGGCTGGAGGCGTCAAGAGAAAGAATTCTACAAACAGGCATCGGGGTTGTCTTGGAGCCTAGGGACGAAAATGCCAGTATCACCCTTTCCAATATCGGACAGCGGCAGGCGATTGTTCATGATGTAGTTTCTCAACTTGGCATTAAAAAGGACTTGGACGAACCGGACTTTACACCTCTGGCCAGAAGAGATGTGAACACGGGAAATGTTGCAATCGTTTTCTACCCGTCTATTCAAGACAGGGAGGCCTTGGTGAAGGCTGTTGGATATGCACCTGTTCTGGAAAGTACCAGAAGGAAGCCAAGTGAATCCGGGGCAGTCAATAAAAACGATCAAGAAGGGATGAAATAAAATGGGTGTAGAGATCAGTAATATTATTGTTGCAGTCGTTACAACGGAAAAAGAGAAAGTACAAAGCGGATTTGCCCCTGTTTTCTATTCCGAAAACAAAGCGGAAAGTGAAAAGATAGCGTTAATCCTGGCCAAAATTACAATGGGTATGGTACATAACCTTGAAAATGGGGTCTATGTTATTGTGAAACACTAGATTGGTGTGGTGTGAGGAGTTGGGGGTGGGGAGGAGATAGTGAGTGTAGGAGTTTGAGGTTGCCCTCCTCCGTCCACCCCACTCCCCATTCCCCACTCCTCACTATCTAAATTTTCTTCTTGACTAATATAATAATTTAAGTAATACTATATATTGTATTAATAAAAGTATATATGTTGTGAGGAGCTGTAAGAGGTGGAGAAGTTGCCGGAGGCAAGAGTGAAAGAGGTATGCAGGGGGAGTATTGCGGAAGAAGCAGGTATTGAAACAGGCGATATTATATATAAAATTAACGGACAACCTATTCATGATATTTTGGAGTATAAATTTTTAGCCGGCAGTGAAGAGGTAGAATTACAAGTTATAAAATCGGACCACTCAATCGAAATTGTTTCTGTCTATAATGAAGAATATGAGGATCTGGGGGTTGTTTTTGAAAATCCGTTAATTGACAAGGCAAGATTTTGTACGAATCAATGTATGTTTTGTTTTATTGATCAGCTCCCCGAAAATCTGCGTAAGACGCTGTATTTTAAAGATGATGATTCCCGATTATCATTTTTGCAAGGCAATTATGTAACGCTTACAAATATGACCGACGAAGATATTGAGAGAATTATAAGGTTTCGATTAAGCCCTATCAACATTTCGGTACATACGGCGAATCCGGCATTGCGGGTTAAAATGCTGAATAATGAGAATGCATCAAAGATTATGCACATCATGAAAAAATTAGCGCGTTCGGAGATCACCATGAACTGTCAGATAGTGCTGTGCAGAGAGGTGAATGATAAACAAGAGCTGGATAGGACGTTGGACGAATTAACTTCATTATATCCCCATGTTAACAGTATTTCCGTTGTTCCGGTGGGACTTACCCGATATAGAGAGAAGCTTTTGCCGCTGAAAGCCTATGATAAAGATAGTGCTTTGGAAGTCATTCATCAAGTGGCCGGATGGCAGAGCAAGCTGTACGATCGATATGAATCCAGGATTGTTTTTTTGGCCGATGAATTTTATCTCCTAGCCGGTCGGCCGATTCCTTGCTATCAACACTATGAAGATTTTCCGCAAATAGAAAATGGTGTCGGATTAATTGCTTCCATGCAGGAGGAATTTAATAGAGGCTTAGAGAAGGTATATAAACGTAAAGAACCTGTTGAGAGAAATATCAGCATTGCAACCGGTATCTCTGCAAATTCTTTTATTCGGTCCTTATGTGATAAGCTCATCGATAAAGTTAGGGGATTGAATATACATGTTTATGCAATCACCAATGAGCTGTTTGGCGAAAAAATAACGGTCGCAGGGTTGGTGACAGGAGGCGATCTTATTAAGCAGTTAAAGGAGAAGGAATTAGGCAGTGAACTGCTCATTCCTGCTGCCATGCTAAGAAGTGACAGAGATATATTTTTAGATGATGTGACGGTGGAAGAAATAGAAGAGGCATTGAAAGTAAGAGTCATACTTGTAGAGAATGACGGACAAGACTTTATTGACAAGGTGCTAGGACGGCAAGCTGCCATTGAGCATTAAGAATTGTAAAAAGTTTGGAGGATTTAACAATGGGTAAACCGATTGTTGCAATTGTGGGCAGACCGAATGTAGGAAAGTCCACTTTGTTTAATAAGATAGTAGGTCAGAGAATATCTATTGTAGAAGATACACCCGGGGTTACCAGAGATAGGATTTATGCCGAAGGTGAATGGTTAGGGCGTCATTTTACGCTGATCGATACAGGGGGGATAGAGCCGGACAGCAAGGATGAGATTTTGGTACAGATGCGCAGTCAAGCGGAAATTGCCATTGAAACGGCCCATATTATTATCTTTTTGGTGGATATGAAGGAAGGCATGACGGCATCGGATAAAGATGTCGCCAATATACTGATGAAATCCGGAAAACCGATCGTACTGGTTTGCAATAAAGTGGACAATCCGGGGCAGCCGCCTTTGGAACTATATGAATTTTATAATTTGGGATTGGGTGATCCTATCCCCGTTTCATCGGTTCATGGTCTTGGTATTGGAGATTTGCTCGATGAAGTTGCCGGACATTTTCCCGATGCGGATGCCGGTGAGTATGATGAAGAAGTGATTAAAGTAGCAGTAATAGGCAAGCCGAATGTAGGCAAGTCATCACTGGTCAATAAGGTATTGGGAGAGGACCGGGTCATTGTAAGTAATGTTCCGGGCACTACCCGGGATGCCATTGATACATATTTTGAAAAGGATGAACAGAAATATGTGTTTATTGATACGGCCGGCATGCGGAAAAAAGGCAGAATTTCCGAAAATATAGAGAGATATAGTGTCATACGTTCCCTTACGGCTGTTGAACGGTCTGATGTATGTCTGATGCTCATTGATGCGGTCGAAGGCATTACGGAGCAGGATACAAAAATCGCCGGCTATGCTCATGAGGAAGGAAAAGCCACGGTGGTAGTTATTAATAAATGGGATGCCATTGAGAAAAACGATAAAACAATGAAGTTTTTTAGAGAAGACATAATGAATCGATTAAGTTTTATGACTTATGCACCTACGGTATTTATATCTGCTATGACCGGACAAAGAGTAAATCAAATTTTTGAATTGATTCAATATGTGTCGAACCAACATGCCATGAGAATTTCTACCGGTATGTTGAACGATATCGTCAATGAAGCCGTTGCAAAAGTACAGCCGCCTTCCGATAAAGGAAAAAGATTAAAATTATTATATGCAACCCAAGTATCCGTAAAGCCGCCTACCTTTGTTATTTTTGTAAATGATAAAGAGCTAATGCATTTTTCATATCAAAGGTATATTGAAAATCAAATCCGTAAAGCCTTTGCGCTTGAAGGAACACCTTTAAGATTTATTATTAGAGAAAGAACAAAGAAATAGTGGGGAGTGGGGAAGGAGCGAATAAATATGAATATGGTATTGGCATTCATTGCTGCTTATCTTATCGGGAGTATCAATAGTGCTATCTTAGTTGGCAGGTTGTGGAAGAATATTGATATTAGAGATTACGGCAGCGGAAACGCAGGGGCTACCAATGTACTGAGAACATTGGGTAAATGGGCTGCGGTGGTGGTATTGGTGGTGGATATTTCAAAGGGGATCATAGGTATTATCATAGGAGGATATATTGCCGGAGATCTGGGCGCTTTGGTTGCGGGTTTGGGTGCGGTGCTGGGACATAACTTTCCGCTCTACTTCGGATTTAAAGGAGGAAAAGGCATCCTGACATCTACCGCTGTGATTTTCATGATTGACTGGAAAATGGGGCTTATCCTACTGGTTATTGCGATTGCTATTATGGCCGTTACACGGTACGTTTCTCTTGGTTCTATGGTTGGGGCCGGTTTATATCCGGCAGTTGTTTTGATTTTTGACCGCAGGGGAATAGAATATATTATCTTTGCATGCTGCATTGGTTTACTTGCTATATACAGGCATAAGGCTAATATCGTGAGGTTATTAAACGGAACGGAATCTAAGCTGGGTTCAAAGAAAAAGGTTTAAAGTTAATGGTTTAGCGTTAAGGGGCGGTGATAGGAGATAACATATTTTCTCCGAACTCCAAACTAATATATAAAGGAGATAGTGTTATGGGGAAAAAAATATCAGTATTAGGTTCCGGCAGTTGGGGGACGGCTCTTGCCGTAATGCTCAGTAAAAAAGGCTATGAGATTACATTGTGGTCGTGGTTTGAAGAAGAGTCAAAGAAATTGGCAAAAGCCAAAGAGAATTTAGCATTCCTTCCCGGTGTCCTTATTCCTAATAATGTGGAATGTATATGGGATCTTGAAAAATGTATTGATAAGGCTGAATTTATTGTCATGGCGGTTCCTTCTCATGCAGTGAGAGAGATGTCTAAAAAAATAAAGCCTTTTGTTCGTAAAGATCAGATTATTGTAAATGTTGCTAAGGGTTTGGAGCAGGGAAGCCTATTACGGCTCTCGGCTGTTATCGGTCAAGAGATTCCGCAGGCAAAAGCGGCCGTATTGTCCGGTCCCAGTCATGCGGAAGAAGTTGCGAAAGATATTCCTACAACCGGTGTTGCAGCGGCTGAGGAAAGAGAGATTGCAGAAAAGGTACAGGATGTATTCATGAATCCCAAGTACCGGGTATATACCAATCCCGATATGGTGGGTGTAGAACTGGGCGGTGCTTTAAAAAACGTCATTGCGCTTTGTGCAGGCGTTACCGACGGATTGGGATTTGGTGATAATACGAAAGCGGCATTAATGACGAGAGGCATTGCGGAAATAGCCAGGCTGGGTATCGCTGTAGGTGCTAAAGTGGAGACTTTTGCGGGTCTATCGGGTATCGGAGATCTGATTGTGACCTGTACCAGCATGCACAGCAGAAACCGCAGGGCCGGTATCCTGATCGGACAGGGCAAATCTTTGGAAGAAGCGTTAAAAGAAGTACATATGGTAGTGGAGGGTGTAACAACAGCCAAAGCAGCGTATCATCTTGCTGCTGAAAACAATGTTGAAATGCCTATTGTAAATGAAGCGTATCGTGTTTTGTTTGAAAATAAAAATCCTAAAAATGCGGTTGTAGATTTGATGATGCGTACGAAAACCCATGAGATGGAAGAAATAGTGATGAAAAAGTATGAATGGTAAGTGATTTAATAGCGGCAGTCGAGCATCGGCTGCCGCTATTATAATACGCAACTTTAAAATCGAATTTAGATGGGTACATAAGGTCATTTCTATAAATTTCTTAACCTATACTAAATACACCCAATTTAGATGAGCACGATAGAAAAGATGAAATCTGAGGTTAAAAGATTTAAAGAAAAGATAATTCATATTTGCCGTTACATGCCATGTGACTCAAAGATTGGGAGGTATTATGAAAAATAAAGAAATTAGATATTTGTTTTTATTATTAGCTGTGATAACATCTGTACAGTTATATAGTATTATTTATGTAAGATTTCTAAATGTATGGCCTAGCCATGGTACGGGAATGATGTCATCAATATCTTCTTGCCCCAGCTAGAGAATCTTTTTTCCGCTTTATGCTTGGTTATATACTTATTACATCATTTGATAAAAAATGAAAAAGGGTGAAAATTGATAATATTGGACTAATTAAAAAAAGAATGATTATTTTGTAATAAACATGCCCCTAGTACAATATATATATATTGATAAACATGTACTAAAGACAACGCACTTTAATCCTCATAATTCATTTGAACAGACAACGATGCTGCTGCGTCTGTTATTCAAATACAAAATCAATATTAAAGTGCGATATCTATAGTGCAAATGAATAACTCCACTACCAAAATTTTAAAGTATTATTTTAAAAGGGGGCATCGAAATTGGACGATTACAACATATATCAGGATATAGCTGAACGGACGGAAGGGGATATATATATAGGCGTTGTCGGCCCTGTAAGGACAGGAAAGTCCACCTTTATCAAAAAGTTTATGGATCTTTTGGTTTTACCGAATATTGAAAATGTCCATCGAAAAGAAAGGGCACGTGACGAGTTGCCTCAAAGCGCCGGCGGCAGAACAATTATGACAACAGAACCCAAATTTGTACCAAATGAAGCGGTCGGCATTGTATTAGATGATAATGCAACGTTTAATGTGCGGATGATAGATTGTGTAGGTTATATTGTAGACGGAGCGTTGGGACACATAGAAAATAATATCCCAAGAATGGTAAATACACCATGGTTTGATAAAGACATCCCTTTTCAACAAGCTGCGGAAATCGGTACAAGAAAAGTAATTACGGAGCATTCTACAATTGGTCTGGTGATTACTACCGACGGCAGTATAACGGAAATTCCGAGGGAAGAATATATTGAAGCGGAAACAAGGGTTGTTAAAGAATTACAGGAAATAAATAAGCCGTTTGTGATGCTTCTGAACTCAACCCATCCTTTTGATGCTGAAACGCAGAAGCTAAAAGAAGAGTTGGAAGAAAAATATGGCGTACCCGTAATGCCGGTCAATTGCGCACAATTGCAAATAGATGATATTAACGGGATTATGGAAAAAGTTTTATTCGAATTCCCATTAAAAGAGATAGGCATCAATGTGCCGACCTGGTTGGAAACCTTAGACTCCGACCATTGGTTGAGAAAAGATATTATGGATTCGGTCAAAGAATCTCTTAAAAACGTCTATAAGATCCGGGAGGCGAAAGGTGCAGCAGGAAAAATCAATGAATATGATTTCATTGAAAAAGTATATTTTGATAAAATTGACCTGGGAGAAGGTACCGTATTAATAGATGTAACTACACCGGAAAGCCTATTCTATAAAGTACTCGGTGAGACTTCCGGATTCGATATTGATGGTGAAGACAAATTGATTACCCTCATGCAAGAATTAGGTTCTATCAAAAAAGCGTACGATAAAATACAGTTTGCACTGCACGAGGTACAACAAAAGGGGTACGGTATTGTTTCTCCTACGATGGACGAATTACAGCTTGAAGAGCCGGAAATTGTCAAACAGGGCAACCGGTTCGGTGTAAGATTGAAAGCGAGTGCCCCTTCGATTCATATGATTAGAGCAGATATTGAAACAGAGGTGTCTCCTCTCGTTGGGACAGAAAAACAAAGTGAAGATTTGGTTAATTATCTGCTGAATGAATTTGAAACAGACCCTGTGAAGATTTGGGAGTCCAATATTTTTGGCAAATCGCTTCATGAATTGGTAAATGAAGGGCTTCACAATAAATTATACAGAATGCCCGAAGATGCGCAGATTAGACTGCAGGAGACTCTTCAAAAAATTATTAACGAAGGTAGCGGAGGTTTGATTTGTATTATACTTTAAGAACGTAAATATTAGATACATTGTATCTAATATTTACGGCTTTTTTTTCGATATTATTGACAAAGCACGCTGTATATGTTAGTATATTCGAGCAAGGAAAATTTTATATGTTATATCTGGGTGTGGCGCAGTTTGGTAGCGTGCTTGAATGGGGTTCAAGAGGCCGGGAGTTCAAGTCTCCCCACTCAGACCAAAGTAAAACCGCTTGTCAAGGATGAGCGGTTTTCTTGTGCTATTTAAAATTTTTAACGGCTTTGTTTGTATATTTTTTTATTCGACAAAATTCTATAGAATTCGACATCTAAATTATGATATGCTAACTTCAATCATGCACAAGACATGATAGGATAGAATAGGATAATATAATATATTTTAGGGGGTGTATCAACAAGTAACAATGCATACTATGGTATAAAGCTTTATAAATACTTTATAATTAAAATTTGGGGTGATAAAAATGGCAGTAAAATCAAAAAAGTTAGTGGCATTTAGTTTAATTGTGAGTATGCTAATGGTATTTTCTATTTCCTATGCACAAGAGAGTAGCAGTAATGAAGAAGTTAAAATTGATGAGGCCCTATGGAATCAAGCTATTATGAATGTTAAAGCTGCTGAACGTCAAGAAGAACTTGCAGGGTGGGAGCTTTTATCCCAGGAAGAAAAATACAACAGATTGTATAAAGACTATATGGAAGAATTAATCGGTTATTATAATGAAGCCGTTGTCTTAAATAAGAGTCTTTCAGATTCTTACAAAGAAAGTATTTCGGGGAAATGCTATACCCTTATGACGAAAATTGATTCCACGTTAACGAAGGTATCTAGCCTTACTACTGAAAGTAAATATGCATATAGTAAGAAATACTTAAAGAATAGTTTTTCAAGTTTAAAAAAAGTTGTAAATTACTTTGATACCTACGATTTATACATAGTTACGAATGATTTAGAATCTGCGAATAAGATAGCAAAAGATATTGAAGAAGAGTTAAATGTATTTATGGAAGTCTTCGGCAAAGCATATAATTACTATGTAATAACTCAAAGCGGAGGAACTGTTACTGACTCACTTAACCAAACAGAAGATACCTTTTATAATAAGTTAAAAACAAATTTTGATCTTATAAAATCCTCCTATAATATGCTAGAAGAGGCCCATGGACTTATAAAGGAAGGTAAAAACGGCTTTGAATCTATTAAAAAAGCTAAAGAGAGTTATTCAAATGTAAGCTTTTTAAATGTTAAAACTTTAGAAAATAGTGAAACAATAATAAAAGTCAATAGTGTAATTGAATTGTTAAAAAAAGCAGAAAAAGATTTAGAACGCTATTCATTAGATGTTATGACGGAAGGCTCGGGAGACGATAGCAAGTATATTTCGGCATCAAAAAATTTAAAGGTTGAAATCGATGCTATAGAACAAGATGTTGAAGCTATTGGATTGAAAGTAAATACAATAGCAGACAATGTATCCGAAAAGGTAGACGAAATAGAAAATCAAGAATTAAGAGAAGCCCAAGAAAATGGTTATAGTTCAGTTGAAGAATATAAAACTGCACTAAAAAAACAAAAAGAACTTGAGTATTTGGATAAAGTTTTAAAAGAATATGAAACGTTATGTGAACAGAAAGAACAAATTGAAAAAGAATATCAAGAAATGTTAATGGCTATTCATGAGCAATGGCTTAAGGAAAGAATTGATTTTAGCAAAGGACAATATGGACAAAATTATGATAAGAATTTCTACATGGAAAAAGTAAAAAATGATCTATCCGGCGTTTATTCTTTGGATAATTACTTAGGTTCACTTATATATAAATATCAATCTGATGCATACGACAAAATGTGGAAAATAGCAAGTGCATCAGGTGCTAAGTTAGACCTATTGCAAGAATTATATGATGAATATCCAAATGATTTTAGCACTATAGTATTATTATATGAGGTTCAAAGTTCATTTAAATAGTAAAAAAATAAAACCGTTTGTCTGTAAGGATAAACGGTTTTTTATGTATTAATAAATATTGTTATATAAATAATCCTTGTATTTGAAATGTCATAGTTCTTCTTAGCCAATTAGGTTGGATTAAATTAGTTTACATAAAACGGGAGCCCTCGGGGCGGGGGGAGCCCAGCATATCTAAAAATAGTAATATATGGGTATTTTTATTTCACACGCCGGATAATGAGTTCTTGATGTTTCATGACTTCTTGTTCAATCCTATCCAACTTTTCAGTATTTTGTTTGTACCCATCAAAAAGTGCTTCAATTTTTTGACCATGCTCATGTTCTATCTTGATAACCATTTTCTTTATATCTTTGACTTCTGATTTTAGATTGCTTAAATCTGATTTTACATCGATCATATCAGTTGTAAGAGTGTGTACCTTTTTGTCTAAGCCATTCACTTTTTCGGTTAATCCACCAACTTGCGCGGTAGTTATTTCTAAAAGTTCTCTATTAGATTTTTGGCCCTCTTTTAAAGAAGACACCTCACCTTCCATGCCTGTAACTTTACTCACTAATAATTCCAATAATTCTCTATCAGTCATTTTCGCTCATCCTTTCTTCCCTAGTTTTTATTTTTCTCTTTTGAGTCAAAATATATTTCTGCCATTGTTTTAAAAAATTTATCCTTATCTTCTTCCGATAATTCCCCGCTATCGAATAATACTTTTATTTCATCCGATAATTTTTTCGCTTGTTTTTTGCCATGATAGCGGTATTCTGCTTTAGTTTCAGCCAAAAAGACGTCTTCTTTCAATGAGTGAGGAAGAGAGAAGCAGGCGTTTGTATGATCAGGAGCATCTGCTTGTTTAGTAAAGAACTCATTTACCGGTACACGGAGTGCAATTGCTATTTTTTCAAGCATATCAATACTTGGTTTACGAGTACCTTTTTCTATATGACTTAAAGTTCCGGAGGTACTGTTAATCATTTTTGCCAACTGCTCTAAAGTTAGTTTTTTAGAAAGCCGTATTTTTCTTATATGTTCACCTATATTCATGGGGTATCCTTCCTTCATGTTAACAATATTGAATTATACTCATAGACAACTATTTGTATTTATTATATATAAAAAGTTGTCTAATTGCAAGAAAAAAATTAAACTTTTATAAAAAATGTGCAAATAGATCCTTATATTTAAATATATTAAACATGAAAAAGAATTAACATTAACTAAGAATGAAGTTGGACTGTTTGGATTTGTGCATACATTATTGACGCTTTATTGAATTCTATGGTAAAATAAACCATTATAAAACAATATTTTAATGGTTTAAGAGAGATTTAATGGGGATAGAAGGTGGTATCCATGCATAACAAAGAAGAATTGATCGGTGGTAGAATCGGAAAAATTTATAGAGTTAAAGAGACTGTTGTCCGGCCGTCCAATAAATGGACAAAGGATATACATTGTTTTTTGCAGTTTCTTCATGAAGAAGGAGCGGATTTTGTTCCAAAACCATATGGGATCAATGAAAACAAAGAGGAGATCCTTTCTTTTATGCCCGGTGATGTTTTTAACTATCCACTGCCTGAGAAGCTTCTGAGTGATGCAATGATTGTTTCCGCTTCAAAATTATTATTCAAGTTTCATACGTATAGTGAAAGATATGTATCGAGACTTACCAATTGTGAGCAGTGGATGTTGCCTGCGTCTTATCCTATTGAAGTAATGTGCCATGGAGATTTTGCGCCTTATAATGTTACCATAGTCAATAATGAAGCAAGCGGTATCATTGATTTCGATACGCTTCACCCGGGACCAAAGATGTGGGATATTACATATGCCATTTATAGGTGGGTACCGTTTAAAAGTCCGAATAATCCTGATTCATATGGTAACTTAAAGGAACAAATAAGAAAAGCGAAATTGTTTCTGGATACTTATGGCGTAGATAGGGAGGGTAAAAGTTCCTTTGTCAGTGTGTTAATGAAGCGATTAAAAAGTCTCACAGATTTTATGGTGTACGAAGCAGGTAACGGTAACAAAGATTTTCAATTAAATATAGAAGCAGGTCATCTTCGACAATATCTGGATGATATTAAATATTTAGAAAGAAATGAGGAAGAGATAACTTGCGGAATCAAATAAATATAGTTTTAGATTTCAAAGTATGGATAACCGTGTAATTAAGATATTAGAATAATTAACATAAAGGGGCATGAATTCAGTGGCGAGAAAAACAAAGGGTATATTGTTAGCCGGTATAGTAGTGTATATCATAGGGTTAATATATGCAATCATTTTACTAGATTTAGATATTATGGATCTAATCACCAATCCGAATATTGAAAAAATATTATTTTTAACATATAACGTATATATAATCGTATATGCAATCTTATTAGGATTAAATAAAATTAAATCTACAAATGCAAAATATAAATTTTGTATTTGTACAATAGTGTATTACCTTATTTTACAGATAGTGTATTTTGGTCAACAAGCATATAGAGTATTAGTAAGGTATAATTTGGACGATGAAGAGATAAAAAGGATAATAGGTTCATCATTAATAAGGCCAGCCGGTTTATTGCCCAATATCTTATTAATATTGATTGTATTGCAATTATCTATCATGATCTGGGATGAAAGCAAAAAATAAGTATATAAAGTGTTTTCCATATATCTCTAAATAAAAAGCAAGGCGAAAATGCACAACCATATGCATTTTCGCCTTATTTCATATATCAAGATCTTTCAAAAATCCGGGTAGTTCCGGCGTTTGAATCATTTTACGGCTTCAATATATTGTTTTCCTTTTTCAATAGCATTCAGCACCGCTTTTTTAGCAGGGCCGCCGGGCAGGTCTCTGTCTTCTACGCATTGCTCCAAGGAAATGGCGGTATAAACATCATCTTCAAATACCGGCGAACAACGTCGATACTCTTCCAAAGTGAGCGCATCGAGGCTTTTTTGATGGTTCACGCAATATAATACCATTTTCCCTACAACTTCATGGGCTTCCCTAAAAGGCAGTCCTTTTTTTACAAGGTAATCCGCCACATCGGTCGCATTGGTAAAGCCGCCCTGTGTACCTTGATACATCTTTTCTTTGTTTACTTTGATTGTTTCTATCATTTTAGTAAATACGGGAAGGCATAATTTGACGGTGTCAACCGCATCGAAAATAGCTTCCTTATCTTCCTGCATATCTTTATTATAGGCGAGGGGAAGAGCTTTCATCGTCGTCAATAAGGCCATCATAGCGCCGTAGACTCTACCGGTTTTACCCCGGATCAATTCTGCAACGTCCGGATTCTTTTTTTGAGGCATAATACTGCTGCCGGTGCTGTAGGCGTCATCCATTTCAACAAAAGAAAATTCATGGGAAGACCAGAGGATTAGTTCTTCACAAAAACGACTAAGATGCATCATTGCAATGGATAAACCGGAAAGCAGTTCAATGGCAAAATCTCTATCACTTACGCCATCAAGACTGTTCTGCGTAATATCGTCAAATCCCAGTTCCTTAGCCACCAAGTTCCTGTCAAAAGGATAGGTGGTACCTGCAAGGGCCCCTGAGCCCAACGGCATGACATTTGTCCTCTTATAGCAGTCTTGCAGCCTTTCCATATCCCGTCTGAACATTTGAAAATAAGCCATCAGATGATGGGCAAGGGTGACAGGCTGTGCCTTTTGCAAGTGCGTATAGCCGGGCATAATGGTTTCCGTATGGTTTTGACTTAGTGTCAGCAGTACTTCTTGAAGCTGAATAAGCATGTGATATATGGTATGGATTTCTTCCTTCAAATACATACGTATATCAAGGGCCACCTGGTCATTTCGACTCCTGCCCGTGTGTAATTTTTTACCCGTTTCGCCGATTCTGTCAATAAGAATCTTTTCAATATTCATATGGATGTCTTCGGCATCCACTTCAAATTCGATTTCACCTGCTTCAATATCTTTTAAGATGGCTGCAAGTGTTTTTTGAATCAATTCCGATTCTTCTGTAGAAATAACATTACATTGGCCAAGCATATTTGCATGGGCAATGCTGCCGTGAATATCCTGGCGATACAACCGGCGGTCAAATCGGATAGACGAATGAAAGTCGTCTACCATCAGGTCTGTAGCTTTTTGAAAGCGACCACCCCATAATTTCATCCTTTTTCACATCCTTTGATTTTGGTCACCGTTATTAGTTCAAATATTGTGGAGATAACCGTAAGGTTAATGAATAATGAATAATGAATTCTGGGGGCTTTATGAATTATTCCCATAAAGAATCATTCATAAGCTGTTTTAGGGGCTGTTAGCCCTGGGTTTTCAAACATCAACCCTCAGCTTTCAGCCCTCAACTATTTTTTAACCTTGGAATCGGCTAGTGTAACAATATTTGAACTAGTACAATATGTGCTATTTATTCTTTTTCATTACCATTGCCCTTACCTTTAGCGGTAATCCGAAAAGATTGATAAAGCCTTCGGCGTCTTTTTGATTATATACTTCATCTCTGCCGAAAGTAGCTATCTCTTCGCTGTATAATGAGTAATCGGATTTGGTTCCTGCAGGCATACAATTTCCCTTATATAGTTTAAGTCTTACCGTACCGGTAACGGTCTGCTGGGTACTGTCCACGAAAGCGGAGAGGGCCTCGCGCAGAGGCGTATACCAATTACCGTCATAAACCAATTCTGCAAACTTGGTAGCAATCATTTCTTTATAATGAAGTGTTTGTCTATCAAGTGTCAAATATTCCAATTCCCGGTGTGCCGTATAAAGGATGGTGCCGCCCGGCGTTTCATATACGCCCCTGGATTTCATGCCGACCAATCTGTTTTCCACTATATCGGCAATACCGACTCCGTTTTCGCCGCCCAGTTTGTTCAACACTTCAATGAGCGTGATAGGGTCATATTCTTGGCCGTTGACTTTTTTAGGAATACCCTGCTCAAAGCAAATTTCAACATAGGTCGGCTGATCCGGCGCTTTTTCAGGGGGAACCATCAATTTGAGCATTTTATCATATTGGGGTTCGTTCCACGGTTCTTCCAAATCCGAACCTTCATGGCTGAGATGCCATAAGTTTCGATCCATACTGTAGTTATCTTTTTTTGTTACAGGTATGGGAATATTTCTCGCCTGGGCGTAATCGATGGCATCGTCTCTGGATTTGATATCCCATATTCTCCAAGGCGCGATAATTTTAAGATGCGGTGCTAAGGCTTTGATCGTTAGTTCAAATCTGACCTGATCGTTTCCTTTTCCGGTTGCCCCATGACAAATGGCAACGGCGCCTTCTTTTTCAGCGATTTCCACCAATCTTTTTGCAATACAGGGTCTTGCAAAAGAGGTGCCTAACAAATATTTTCCTTCGTAAACAGCACCGGCTTTCAATGTAGGAAATATAAAGTCGGTTACAAATTCTTCCCGGATATCCTCAATGTATATCTTGCTTGCACCGGTTTTAATCGCTTTTTCTTTTAGGGGTTCCAACTCTTCACCTTGTCCCAGGTCTCCTGCTACGGCGATTACTTCATAATCGTAATTTTCTTTCAGCCAAGGTATGATAATAGAAGTGTCCAATCCTCCCGAATAGGCTAATATCACTTTTTCTTTTTTACTCATATGCAAAAACCTCCTCAATATGTTACAATATATTTTGTGAAAAGATACAGCGTGTATATTCAGCTATTTTTTTATTTATTATATATGATTATGCATAGATATGCAATAGGGAATTTAAAAAAGAGCAGGGAGAGGGGTGTGAGGAGCGGGGAGTTGTTATGCCGGCGGTATATTTGGTATTTCGAGACTAATTTATATTTTATAAAAATGAGCTTTGAGTATTTTTTAGTTTATAAACATACCGGATAATCATATATTTATTCATTATATTGAATAAATATGCAGAAACTTTTGTGATGCAATGTCCATACCGTATAATGAGACGCCTACCAGGCGTGTTCTACTCTCCCCACTCCCCACCCCATCCCCCCCCGCTATTACACACTGGAGGTATATGATGATTATATTGGGAATTGACCCTGGGATTGCTATTGTGGGTTATGGTATAATAAACTATGAGGGAAATAAATTTAGTGTTATTGACTATGGTGCCATTACAACACCTGCCGGTGTGCCATTGCCGAAGCGGTTAAAAATGTTATACGAAGACATGAGTCGATTAATCGGTATGTACAAGCCCGACGTTATTTCGATTGAAGAGTTATTTTTTAATACAAATGTTAAGACAGCGATTACGGTAGGCCATGGCAGAGGGGTAGCTGTTCTTGCAGGAGCCAATGCAGGGCTGGAGGTCTTTGAATACACCCCCTTGCAGGTAAAGCAAGCGGTGGTGGGATATGGTCGGGCCCAAAAGGCACAGATACAGCAAATGGTGAAGGCCATTTTATGTCTGGATAAGATTCCTAAGCCGGATGATGTTGCCGATGCGTTGGCGGTAGCGGTATGCCATGCGCACTCCCATCGGTTTAACGAAGAATTAAGAATGAAGAATTAAGAATGATTTGCGGTTCGCAGCCGGCAGCAGGGCGGCAAGTTTTTGGTGAAACGTGGGTATAGGGATTTCATATTAAAGGAGCGAGACAATTTGTTTGCATATTTAAAGGGGAAGCTGGAGTTTATTGGTGAAAATCATATTATCATAGATGTAACGGGAGTAGGATACAAGGTTTATACGTCAACCTCTACCATGCAAAAATTACCGCAGCTGCATCAAGAGGTGAAGGTGTTTACTTATTTGCATATAAGGGAAGACATTATGGATTTGTACGGATTTATTAGCCAAGAGCAGCTGTCAATGTTTGAGCTGCTTATATCGGTTTCAGGTGTAGGGCCAAAAGCGGCGTTGGGCATACTATCGACCATATCTGCATCTGCGTTTGCATTGGCGGTGGTTGCTTCGGACGCTAAGACCATCACAAAGGCACCGGGTATCGGGAAAAAGCTTGCGGAACGTATTATTTTGGAATTAAAGGATAAAATCAAATCGCAGGAATTAATAGATATGCAGCAAACTCAGAATGATTTTGCAGTGCCTGCCAATGATTCCTCGGAAGCGGTTCATGCGTTAGTGGTTCTGGGGTATTCGGCGGGAGAAGCCGCGAAGGCGGTTCAAGCGGTTCAAACCGAAGGATTGGAAGTGGAAGAAATTATTAAACAGGCTTTAAAAAAGATGTTGTAATAGACGTCTGGTATGATACGTATGTTTGAAGCATATGAGATGAGTGTTTGAATGTACTTATGGAAAGCGGAGAAGGTGAAAATAAATGGATTTTGATGAAAGAATTATTACAACGCAGTTAACGGAAGAAGATGTAGACATGGAGACCGGCTTGAGACCCAGAACGCTGGATGAATATATCGGACAGAGCAAGGCGAAGGAAAATCTCACGATTTTTATAGAGGCCTCGAAAAGACGAAAAGAAGCGTTGGACCATGTGTTGTTATACGGACCTCCCGGGCTGGGCAAAACCACCCTGGCCAACATTATTGCAAACGAAATGGGGGTCAGTATTCGCATAACGTCCGGTCCTGCGATCGAAAAGCCCGGTGATCTGGCGGCTATTCTCACTAACCTGGGGCAGCACGATGTCCTGTTTATCGACGAAATTCATCGATTGAACAGAAGTGTGGAGGAAATTCTTTATCCTGCAATGGAAGATTATGCGCTGGATATCATTATTGGGAAAGGACCGAGTGCACGTTCGATCCGTTTGGATTTGCCGAAGTTTACGTTGATTGGTGCGACTACACGGGCAGGGTTGTTGACTTCACCTCTTAGAGATCGATTTGGTGTTATGAGCAGGCTGGAACTATATAGTACAGAAGAATTGCAGCGTATTGTAATACGCTCAGCCGGTATATTAGGGGTAGCCGTTGACCCCAAAGGTGCGGAAGAGATTGCCCGGCGTTCCAGGGGAACACCTAGAATTGCAAACCGTTTGCTAAAACGAGTGCGGGATTATGCACAGGTCAAGGCAGATGGGGTTATTACAACGGAAGTTGCGGATAAAGCATTGAAAATGCTGGAGGTCGACAAAATCGGGTTGGATTCTTTGGATAGAAGAATGATATTGTCCATTATCGAGAAGTTCGGAGGCGGTCCTGTAGGACTGGATACGCTTGCCGCTTCTATCGGTGAGGAGAGCAATACCATAGAAGATGTATATGAGCCGTACCTTTTGCAACTGGGGTTTATCAATAGGACGCCACGGGGCAGAACGGTGACCGAGCTGGCTTTTAGACATTTTGGGATTCAGCGTGAGGAGAGGAATCAGTTGACTTTTGATAAGAAGTAGTTGGGGGTTTGGAGTGGGGTGTGAGGAGCAGCGGGGAAGGTGCCAATGTACAAGGGATAGAGATTGTGATTGTTTAGGGCTGAGGATTAAGGGTTTTGTGGCTTAGAAGCGATGATAGAGGCTGTGTGAAGGAGCTATCCATACAAGAAGGAGGGTGTACAAAATGGATTTTTCATCTATCGGCAGAATGATTATAACGGTTGGTGTTGTGCTGATCATCATTGGACTTGCTATCAGTTTTGCCGACAAGATAGGGCTGGGCAAGCTGCCCGGGGATATTGCCGTTAAAAAAGGCTCTTTTTCATTTTACTTTCCCATTGTTACTTGTATTGTTATCAGTGTTGTGTTAAGCATTTTAGCAAATCTTTTCAAGAAACTTTTCTAATGGGAAGCTGTTATGCTAGTTAAGCGGTGTATATGCCTATTATATTTTAACCCTTTTTAGTGCACAATAAAAACAGCGTACTACAACCTAAGAATGTGCATTTCAAATAAAAAGGAGTGGCATGGCCCTATGTTAAACAGTGTTTTGGAAACAAGAAGCGTTCACAACGGACTGTATGCAATAACCCTTGAAATACCGGAAAAGGAATTTGAAGCGGTATATGACCGGTATACCGATGAGGTAGCCTCTGAGTTTATCACCTATTATCTTGAAAACAGAGGTGATGACGCAAAACCCGGCAACATCCAAATTCAGCATGATAACAATGCCCATATTGTAAGGATCATGGCAAATCTTCATTATCAAGAGAATGAACATACTTCTTACAGCAGGCATTATGGCACTTTTTTTCGGAACCTTAAAGATGATGATAATAGACAATCCTAAATTCTATATAGCATGTTATAAAGGCCTTATACTTTTTCTTAAAAGTGTAAGGTCATTTTTTATATGAGCATAAAAAACATTACAAATGCTTTACAATTTATGAGTAAATGGAGGAAAAAAAAATATTATGTCGAATAATCACATTGAAAACAAGCATCAGAAGATAATGGGATAAAGGGGAATAACAGTGAAACGGTTTGTGAAGTTTATAATAGTTATGATGATACTATGCATACATATACCGGTGTTAGCAGAAGAAGTGACAAAATATTATTATGACGGTCAGTGGCATACATATGCGGCTGCACCTACATCACTTCAAGTTAACGGTGAGAGAGTGGAGGCGGATATGCCGCCGATTATCTTTAATGATCGGTCGGTTGTGCCTGCCAGGGCCGTATTTGAAAAGCTTGGTGCAGAAGTGACGTGGGACGGTGGCAAGGCGCAGGTAGGGATTTCTATGGACGATACGGAGATTTTGCTGGATATCGATAGTACAACTGCTATCGTAAACGGGCAGCCCCATGTGATGGAGATAGCTGCAAAAATTATTAACGACAGAACCATGATCCCTGCACGTTTTGTAGGAGAAACCCTTGGTATGGAAGTAGGATGGCAAGGGGAGGAAAGACTTATTACAATTGATTGTATTGCTGAAGAGGATGCAACACAAGAAGATATCGGTATTAATCATATCGAACATATCGTTGATGCATCCTCCGTAAGAGTAGTGATCCGGGCCGATGCGGCAATAGAAGAGTATTCTTCATTTGAATTGGAGGAACCTTCAAGATTGGTTCTCGATATTGAAAATGCCATTTTAAATGCCCCGGATAATCATATTGAGGTTGACCATGGTTCGTTGTCAGATATAAGGGCAGCGCAATTTGAAATTTCCCCGAATATTACCCGGTTTGTTCTGGATTTAAAAACATGGACAAATTATGATATCGGTTTATCTGATGATAAAAAAGAACTATACGTCGATTTCGGCAGCAAATCCAACAAGGTAACAGGTGTAGTATTTTCCAAAACGGAAGATAGCAATAGAGTGGATATTAAAATGGATGCTGTGCAGAAGCCCAATATTTTCAGACTGAGTCATCCCGACAGGATTGTGATAGATATTCCGTTCAGCCAATTGGATATAAGGGAGAAGAAGGATGACATTGAAGAAGATATTATACAATCCATTCGGTATGGCCAATTGGACAGCCATACGGCCAGGGTGGTGATTGATGTCGGAGGACAGCCGCAATTTGAGCTTCAGGAAAGGTCGGACGGTATCCGGCTGGCATTGACCCATGCTTCTTATGAAAATCTATACTACAGCAATAAGGAAGGGCCGCAATTAACCCTCTATCGCAATTTGAACAATGTCGATTACGAAGAACAAATAGATACCAAGAACAATCGGTACATTCTGTCCGTTCCCACCTCTGATGAGGACTTGGGTACAGGCAGACTATATATTAATGACAATCATTTTTATGATATTGAGATTGTTGAAAATGAGCAAACCGAAATGACAGATATCGTTTTTAATGCAAAGAACCCTTATACTTATAAGGTTAAGCCGGAAAAAAACAGTGATAGAACAAGGATAGAAGTGAAAGCAGCAAAACCGGAAGATATTGAAACAGAAGAGCCTTCGCAGGACACCCTGCCGGAAATTGACCTGGATATCGATCCTAAGGCCAAAAATCAAATAGTGGTAGTGGATCCCGGTCATGGCGGCAACGAGCCCGGTGCTGTTTACGGAGGGATTTACGAGAGGGATTTAAACTTGGATATTTCTTTGAGATTGTATAAAATGCTGAAAGGCGCAGGGATTAAGGTATATATGACAAGGGTGAAAGATACGTTTGTGGGCTTGACAGATAGACCGGAATATGCCAACAGCCTCAATGCCTCACTCTTTGTCAGTGTACATAATAATGCTATGACAAATAATCCGGAGATTAACGGTACGATAACATACTGGTATCCTTCTGAAAACGATGCCGATTATGGTATTTCAAGACAAAAACTGGCTCAAATCATCCAGACGGAACTCGTACGGTATTTGGGTACGCAGGATAAAAGGGTCAGAAAAAACAATTATGCGGTCTTGACAAGAACGAAGATGCCTTCAGTGTTGGTGGAAGTAGGTTTTATGTCAAATCCCCAGGAGCTTGAAAAATTAAAGCAGGAATCATTCCGTCAAAAGGCAGCAGAGGCTTTATACGTAGGCATTATTAAAGCATTGAATGAAAGTGTGAAATGATTCCATAGCATAAAAAACACCTTAGCCCATTTGGCAGGGTGTTTTTTTATGCCATCAAACAGCAAAGCCTTTTTTATTACAGATGTTTTACGATTTTTTTACAAATCGTGTTATTAGGCCTATTGGCGGCGAAAAAAATGATATAATGTCGGATAAGAGATATCAGACGCACCCGGTTAGGATAACCAACTGCAACCTAAAAATACGTTTACGCAAACAACGATAGTTCTACGATTTTTGTGTAGATGTAAATGCCATTTTAAAGTTGGGTATCTATATATCGGACACGGTACATATTTTACACTCAAAACAATGGGACCTGTGCGTTTGATAAGCTTTTGGAAATGCCGTATCAAATGGCTAAAAAGAGAGAACGTGTATGCTTAACATTTCTAGAGAACACTTTAGACATTAGTTATGTGAATGTGACAACAAGAGATTGTTTCTAAAATGTATATAAATGCAATGTTAGGTTAGAGAGTGGTCCAGGGTAAAGGTGAATTGAAGTGAGGTGCAATATGGCGAAACAATTGCTGGGTTTTGTAATATGTATAATTGTTTTATTGACGAATACATCGGCGCTTGCAGAAGGTTTGACAGAATACTACTATAACGGGCAATGGCATGCATATCATTCAGGTCCTACATTTCTTCAGGTCAACGGTGAGAGAATAGAGACAGATGTGCCCCCGATGATATTTAAAGATCGTTCGGTTGTACCTGCCAGAGCTGTGTTTGAAAAACTGGGTGCAGCAGTAGCATGGAACGGTGAAAAGGCGCAGGTAGGGGTTTCTATGGACGATACGGAGATTTTGCTGGCTATCGAAAGTACAACTGCTGTCGTAAACGGACAGCAGTACGCGATGGAGATACCTGCAAAGATTATCAATGACAGGACGATGATTCCCACGCGTTTTGTAGGGGAGACATTGGGGATGGAGGTAGGATGGCAAGGAGATCAGAGCCTGATTACGATCGATTATGCTGCAAAAGATGATGAGGCGCAGGAAGATATTCGTATTAATGCTATTGAATACAAGGCTGGCAAATCCGGGGTAAGAATCGTGATTGAATCGGACGGCGCAATAGAGGAGTATTCTTCCTTTGAATTGGAGGAACCTTCAAGATTGGTTGTCGATATTGAAAATGCCATTCTAAACGTAGAAGACAAAAGCTTTGATATTAAGCACGACCAAGTATCAAAGGTAAGGGCCGCTCAATTTGAAAAGAATCCTCATATTACGCGATTTGTTGTAGATTTAAAAGAATGGACGGGATACCACATAGATTTATCCGAGGATAAAACACGACTATATATCAATTTTAGCAGTGAGCCCGGCAGTGTTACCGACATAGAATTTTCTAAAACAAAAGACTGCAATATCGTGGATATCAAGACGGATTTTGTGCAAGAACCCAATATTTTCAGGCTGAGTAATCCTGACAGGATTGTGGTAGATATTCCGTCCAGCCAATTGGATATGCGGGAGAAAAAAGTTAACATTAAAGAGAATATCGTAAAGTCCATTCGTTACAGTCAGTTTGACGAAAATATGACCAGAGTGGTCGTTGATGTCGGAGGACAGCCGCAATTTGAGCTTCAGGAAATGTCGGACGGTATTCGGTTGGAATTGACCGATGCGCCGTATAAAAATCTGTATTACAGCAATTCGGAGGGGCCAAAGCTTATGATTTATGATAACATGGCCGATTCCGATTACAAGGAAAGCATTGAAATGAACGATAATAGATATACCATTTCCGTTCCTATGTCCGATGTGGATTTGGGCACGGGAAGATTGTATATTAACGACAATCATTTTTACTATATCGATATTATTCAGGACGGGGCAACGGAAACAACAGATCTTGTCTTTCGTTCGAAAAATCCTTACAGCTATGTCGTTCAGCCGGAAAAAAATAGTGATAAAACAACCATACAAGTACAGGCGGCAAATCCGGAAGATATGAAACCGGATGATCCTTCAAAGGATGACGAACCGGAAATTGACCTGACGATCGATCCGAAAGCAAAGAATAAGATTGTGGTTATAGATGCCGGTCACGGCGGCCGTGATCCTGGTGCTATTTATCAAGGTGTTAACGAGAAAGACTTAAACTTGGATATTTCGTTGAGGTTATACAGGATGCTGAAAGATGCAGGCATTAGGGTATACATGACACGAATGAATGATACATTTGTGGAATTGGGAGATAGAGCGAAGTACGCAAATAATCTGAATGCTTCGTTGTTTGTGAGCATACACAATAACGCAATGCATGACCCGAATTATGACGGCTCTATGACCTTATATTATCCATCATCCTTCAATCCGGCCTATGGCATTTCGGGTGCGGAGCTGGCCAGGATCATACAGGATGAGATGGTAAGATATCTTGGAACAGCAAACAAAGGGTTAAGAAAGAGACCGAATCTTGCCGTATTAAATAAAACCAAGATGCCGGCAGTCATTGCAGAAATAGCTTTTATGAGCAATCATGGGGATATGCAAAACCTGAAAAAAGATTCATTCCGTCAAAAATCTGCGGAGTCTTTATACGCAGGAATCATAAAGGCGTTAAATAAAAGTGTAAAATGATTTTGCCGCACCCCTTGCCGTATCGTTCGTAGTATGTTATAATACAACACAAATTGGAAATGATAAAGACGATGAAAGAGAAGAGTAGGTTGTAACTGGTCCTCAGAGAGAAAGTGCCGCCGGCTGAAAGCACTTTTGGAAAAAGTGCAACCGAAGTTCGCTCCGGAGTTGTATTGTTGAAATAGTGAGGCGTGGGGAGCCGGGAGTGGGGAGAAATATTTGAAACCGCTCCATCTCTTTGAGGTTGACGATTAGTAGGCAATACCGGTCATAACCGTTATCTGATGTTAAGTGTTTGAGTAGAACGCTTTATTGTTGTACTCAAAAATCAGGGTGGTACCACGGAAAATATGCCTTCGTCCCTATGGGGATGAAGGTTTTTTATACGTAAAACGAGGAGCAGGCACCCTCCTCACTGCCCACCCCCACTAAATATATGAGAGGAGTTTTGAAGCGTGAAACAGCAACTTGAAAGCATTAAAGGTGAAGCGGAACAAGCATTGGCTAACCTTTCCTCCATGCAGGAATTGGAAAACATAAGAATAAAATATCTTGGGAAAAAAGGGGCATTGACCTCCGTTCTTAGAGGAATGGGTTCTTTATCCAAAGAAGAGAGACCGATTATCGGACAGATGGCCAATGAGATCAGGTGTTATTTAGAAGACAAATTGGAAGCAGCCAAATCCATGCTGCACCAAAAGCAAAAAGAAGAAAAATTGAAGCAGGAAGTTATTGATGTGACGATGCCGGGTAAAAGAAAAAGCTTAGGGAAAAAGCATCCCCTTAGCCTGGTACTCAACGAATTGGAAGATATTTTTATCGGAATGGGTTTTGAAATTGCGGAAGGCCCGGAATTGGAACTGGATTATTATAACTTTGAAGCGCTGAATATCCCTGAGAATCATCCGGCCAGAGATGACCAGGATACTTTTTATATTAATGAGAACATTGTATTGAGGACAGCAACTTCACCGGTCCAAATCAGGGTCATGGAAAAAAGCAAGCCTCCTATCCGCATTATCTCTCCTGGAAGGGTTTACCGTTCCGATGCGGTAGATGCTACACATTCGCCGGTATTTCATCAGCTGGAAGGCTTAGTCGTGGATAAAAATGTAACAATGGGAGATTTGAAGGGAACGTTAGAAATCTTTGCAAAGAGGTTGTTTGGCAGCCAATCAAAGGTGCGCTTCAGGCCCCATTATTTTCCATTCACCGAACCCAGTGCGGAAATGGATGTGTCCTGCTTTGCCTGTGGAGGTTCAGGGTGCAGAATATGCAAAGGAGAAGGATGGATAGAAATCCTCGGTTCGGGTCTGGTACATCCGAAAGTATTGCAATACGGCGGAATCGATCCGGAAGTGTATAGCGGATTTGCTTTCGGGATGGGATTGGAAAGAATGGTCATGATGAAATACGGTATCAAGGATATTCGGCTGTTCTATGAAAATGATATTCGGTTCTTGAGACAATTTTAGATTAGTCTGGGGTTTGGAGTTGGGAGTTCGGAGATGTTAGTGCCGAGCGGTAGTATCATCTTTTGCTGCCGGATTTCAAGCTTTGGACTGAGCTGTTGGATCTCATATTCCGGAAAATGACATAATACTATTAATATTTGGTTATAGTTTGGATGAAAGCTTCTACGCCGAACTACTAATGTGTGAAAGGAGTTAATAATCGTGAAAGTTCCGATGAGTTGGTTGAAAGAGTATGTTGAGATAGAATGTTCGCCGGAAGAGTATGCTTCTGCATTGACCATGTCCGGTTCAAAAGTGGAAGGAATCGAAAATGTCGGAGAAGATATTCAGAATGTAGTGGTGGGCAAGATTATATCGATAGATCGGCATCCCGACGCAGACAAGTTGGTGGTCTGTCAGGTGGACGCGGGGGACGGACAGGTGCAAATTGTGACCGGTGCGACAAATGTCAATGCAGGAGATTATATCCCCGTAGCCCTAAGCGGTGCCACATTGCCCGGTGGTTTCAAAATAAAAAAAACAAAACTGCGTGGTGTCGAATCCAACGGTATGATGTGTTCGATCGGAGAACTGGGATTAACAAAAGAGGATTATCCCGGTGCTCCGGAAGATGGTATCTTGATTTTGGATGGGGAGTATCCTGTTGGAAAAGATGCTAGAGAAATATTAGGACTCAATGAGAATATTGTAGAATTCGAGATTACCTCCAATCGTCCCGATTGCTTGAGTGTGTTAGGGTTGGCGAGGGAAACTGCGGTTACCTTCGACCAGACCTTTAGTGAACCGGATATAGCGGTTCGGGAAATCGGAGGAAATGCACATGACCATGCGACGGTAGAAGTGTTGGACCAAGAACTATGCCCGCGCTATGCTGCGAGAATAATCAAAAATGTTAAAATTGAGCCTTCGCCGCGATGGATGCAGAACAAGTTGAGGGCCTGTGGCGTGAGGGCAATTAATAACATTGTAGATATCACCAATTATGTGATGTTGGAATACGGTCAGCCTATGCATGCGTTCGACTTGAATAACTTAGCCGGACATAAGATTATTGTGCGGAGGGCCGCCGAAGGTGAAACCATATGCACCTTGGACGGACAGGAACGGGCCTTGGACAGCAGTATGCTTGTGATTGCCGACGGCCAAAAGCCTGTTGCCGTTGCCGGTGTAATGGGCGGAGAAAACTCTGAAGTAACGGAGGATACAAACACAATTCTGTTTGAATCGGCGAATTTTTTGGGCAGTTCCGTGAGATTGACAGCCAAAAAACTGGGTCTGAGAACGGAGTCTTCGGCACGATTCGAAAAAGGGCTGGATGTTCAGAATGTCGGGAAAGCACTGAACAGAGCTTGTCAGCTGATTGCCGAACTGGGAGCGGGAGAAGTTGTAAGCGAGATGATTGATGTGGATTATAGCCATAAAGCACCGGTGCGGCTGTCCTTGCGCCCCGAAAAACTCAACGCCTTCTTAGGCACACAGATCAGCCAGGCATTGATGATTAAAATTCTTCAAAACCTTGCCTTTGAAGTGGATGAAAAAAATATGCAGGTGACGGTGCCTTCCTTTAGAGGAGATATTGAGGGAGAAGCCGATCTCGCAGAAGAGATTGCCAGAATATATGGCTATGACAACATTGAGTCCACCCTTTTGTCGGGAGAAGCAACCCTGGGGGGGAAAAATGATAAGCAGCTTGTCGAAGACAAAATTGAAGATTGTTTGATTGCACAAGGGTTTTCGGAAATTTTGACCTATTCTTTTACAAGTCCTAAAATCTTTGACGATTTGAATATACCCGAAGACAGTGCTTTAAGAAAAGCGGTAACTATTTCGAATCCGCTGGGTGAGGAAAACAGCATTATGAGAACGACGACCTTGTCAAGCATGCTTGAGGTATTGGCAAGAAATTATAACCATAGGGCAAAACAAGTCCGCTTGTTTGAAATAGGGTCCGTCTATAGACCCAAATCCCTTCCTGTTGAGGAACTTCCCGACGAAAAGCTTGTGGTTACGATAGGCATGTATGGAGATGCTGATTTTTATGACCTGAAAGGCACGATAGAAGAATTATTGCATGTGTTGGGCATACGGGACTATGATGTAGTGCCCTGTCAGGACGATCCGTCGTTTCACCCCGGCAGAACCGCTAAGATTGTTTTAAATGACAAGCTGCTGGGGGTGATGGGGGAAGTACATCCTAGTGTACTGGAAAACTATGAAATATCGGCGCGTTCCTATGTTGCCATGCTGGATTTTGGTGTTCTGCTGGCCTGTGCCGACAGGATATCTAAATATACGCCCCTGCCGAAATATCCCGCTGTAACAAGGGATATTGCAATGCTGATTAAGGATGAAATATTGGTAAAACAGGTTGAAGATATCATTAAGGGATGTTCCGGAAAGCTTCTGGAAGATGTGAATCTATTTGACGTCTATAAAGGGGAGCAAATTCCTGCAGGCATGAAGAGTGTGGCCTATTCGATTACGTTTAGAGCAGCTGACAGGACACTGACCGACGAAGAGGTCAACAAAGTATTTGAAAAAATTCTGAATGCATTAGAGACAAATTTAGATGCACAATTAAGGAAATAGGATACCGGTTTTGGGAAGATATGATAAAGCGCCTTAAGGCTTGGAGTACGGTACTATATAGATATCGCACTGTAAAATTAGAAGTATAATATATTGCAGCAACCGACATTCCAAGGGGAAAGTAGTTGAGCGTTGAGAGATGGGGGTTGAGAGTTGAGAATGAACCGCCCACCGTTTATGACACCTTGTGTTCCTGTTGGGTCATATTCCGCCTTCCGCCCTCTGACCTCCGACCTCAGGTTCATAAGGTTACCTCTATGCGATCGGATTAAAATGGAAAATATTAGATACGTTGATATTGCATAAATATTTTATATGTTATATTATAATAATATAACTATGATAGGAAGGTGAGTAGGATGGAAATGAATCAAAATGAAACGGTAAAATTCAATGTGGATAATGAAAGAGAAAAGGAAGTAAACCGGATAATATTCAATGTTTACGAAGCGCTTAACGAGAAAGGTTATAACCCTATCAATCAGATTGTAGGCTATATTCTTTCGGGAGACCCTACTTACATAACCAGTCACAAAAATGCACGGAGTATGATTAGAAGGATAGAGAGAGATGAGTTGTTGGAGGAGCTTGTTAAAAATTATCTTAAAAATAAGCAAGTATAATGTCCTAAGAGGGTTGATTGCCGTTTTCGTTGTTTTTTTTAGCTTTTCTATCGTTCATGCCGAACAGCAGGAACATAGAAAAGCTGTTGTTGTTATTGTGAATTTTACGAATTTTGAAGAATTTAAGAATACGCATCATATCAGGGATCTGATGGAAAATGGTGCGATAGGCCTTATGAATACAAGAGGCTTCGGCAAATCGGATACGATCCGGGCCCATGCCACATTAGGATGGGGGACTAGGGCAGATGCCTTATGGGAGCATTGTACGGTTGTCAAAAATGCCCCGTTTTTATTTGTTCAAAATATAGATGATATTGTGCAATTTAACAATGACAATTCCTATAATGTGCGTATTGGGGCATTAGGAGACTTTTTTCGCGGAAAAGGGTTAAAAACGGCAGTCATAGGCAGTCAGGTGTTTGAGGACAGGCACTATGCGCCGGGGGCTTTGACTGCAATGGACAGCAATGGTGTGATCGATGACGGAGAAATAGGACAGGCCATAACGGATTTTGATGTCCTTTTTGACGCATTTGAGGAAAAATATCGTCAAAACCATTTGCTTGTACTGGACACGGGCAATATTTCAAAATGGGCGTCCGGCAGCCCGGACCCTTTTGACGTTGATAAAGGGTTTGTGTTGAGAAATGTCAACGTACTGATAAGAAAGATAGTCAATGTGATAGGAGAGGACCCTACCTTGTTGATTGTGTTATCGCCCCATTATAATGCCCATGACGCCAAACAAGGCAGGAGGCTTACACCGGTTGTTTTTTGGGGAAAAGGCATTGAAAAAGGCTTGCTGATATCTGATACCACTCGCAGACCGGGGATTGTCGGCAATATTGACATTGCGCCTGCCATTGCCCGTTTTTTTGACGGAAGGCTGGAACAGGTAACCGGGGAACCTGTACAAGTAAAAGCAAGTAACCGGAACATAGATAAAGTGACGGCTTTACATAATCTGACCGCCTTCAACGCCAAAAATAGAGGCGTTGTGCTGCAAGGTTACATAACATTACAAATCGTCCTGCTGCTGCTGACGTTAATCTTATTTCTTCTGCCCAAAAAGTATGCCATTTTTTCTCCCCGCGCCTCACTCCCTGTTTCACGCCATATTCCTAAGATATTGCGAGCATTCATACTATTTATACTCATATGTCCTTTTTCATTGTTTATGATGCCGCTGCTGCATATCGACAGTCTTGCGGTTTACGTTGTCTTGTTAATAGTGTTCAACAGTGCTGCCGCTTACGGTATTTACAAGCTTTGCAGACACCATCATACAAGAATGATATGTATATCGGTGATAACTGCCGTTGTCATTTTGGTGGATTTGATAATGCAGGGTCCGTTAAATAAGTCTTCCTTGCTAGGCTACGATGCGGTGATTGGAGCACGATACTACGGATTGGGCAACGAATATATGGGGATATTAATAGCGGCTGTTTTGCTGGCTGTTGTACCGTTGGTTTATAAAAAAATACTTCCCAAATGGATCGGTATGCTTATCTTTATATGCGTTATTCCCATCATCGGGTTATCGGCATTTGGTGCCAATGTCGGTGGAACCATTACGGCAACCGTTGCTTTTGGGTTTGCAGTTCTGAATATATACCGTAAAAAACTTAGTGTAAAAAATGTCTTAGGCATTATAGGTGTAATGATTTTGGTTGTGAGTGCTTTTGCTGTCTATGATATTTATTTTTCTGCTCAAAAATCTCATCTGGCCAAAGCCATTATCACGTTTGAGCAGCAAGGTTTTCAGGTCATTTTAGATATTATTGGGCGAAAGATGGCCATGAACTTGAAATTGTTAAGATGGACAATATGGAGCAGGGTATTATTGGTATCTGTTCTTGTCATTATCGTACTGCTGCTGAAACCTAAAGGCTTATTGCATCAATTCTTGAGCAAATACAGCAGTTTTTCGGTGGGATGGTATGCGATTGTGGTTGCCAGTATAATAGGCATGCTGGTGAACGATTCAGGGGTTGTAGTGGCTGCAACGGCTAATATTTTTTTAATATTCAGTTTGTTGTATTTCATATTGATGCGGGAGGAAGATAGTTGACAGTGGACAGTGGACAGTTGACAGTGGACAGTGGACAGTTGACAGTGGACAGTTGACAGTTGACAGTGGATAGTGGATAGTTGACAGTGGACAGTGGATAGTGGATAGTGGACAGTGGATAGTGGATAGTGGACAGTGGATAGTGGACAGTGGACAGTGGACAGTTGACAGTGGACAGTT
>JAKSBV010000007.1 GCA_022360955.1 Bacillota bacterium | reverse complement strand
GGTGACGCCGTCGGTTACTTCAAAGGATTGGTCATATATGGCAATCGGTGCGGACGGTATCAATGCGGAATTGTATGACAGGCATAAGGACCCCGCCGAAGAAAACAATGTAATAGCCGAACACCCCGAAGTGGCGGCAGAAATGAAGAAAGCGCTGGAAGACTTTTTGGTGGGGCATGGAGTGAGCAAGGATGCATATTTGAAATTGGGTAAGAAGTAGAAAGACGATCATTATAAAAAAATAATGGAATCCTACCTTGAAAGAGATTTTACGGTAGGATTTTCATGCATGGAGGTTAAAGGATGAGTAAAAATAATTGCCAGGAAGTGAAAAATACGGTAAAGGTATTTGTGGACGCGGATAGGGAATTAGGTCCTATCTCACCTGCCCTGTACGGTGTAAATCACAGGTATTTCAATCACGGTGTAGGGATGTGGGACGCGGAAAAGGGCGAAGCAAAATCGGTGTTTGATGAGATTTATTCAAAGATTGGCTTCAAGTCATTGCGCTATCCAGGGGGTACGGTGGGCAATACATTTGACTGGAAGGTTTCTCTCGGACCGCTGGAGCAGAGAAAAAACGTCGTACACGGACATAAAAACAACCTTTCCCCGCAGGCAACGGATTTTGGAGTGGATGAAGCTGCGAGGTTTTGTGAAAAACACGGTACGGAAATGGTGTATGTATATAATATGGCAAACGGAAGTGCTCAGGATGCGGCTAACCTGGTGGAATACCTTAATGCACCGGATGACGGAAAACATCCCTGGGCTGCCCTGCGCACCCAAAACGGACACCGTGAGCCGTACAATGTCAAATATTTTGAAATGGGAAACGAGATGTTTTTTCGCGGACAGAGATATTGGCTTGCAGGAAAGTCGGATAAACCCTATCAGGAAGTTTACGCCCACGGCGGGACGATAAGCTTTGAAGATCAGGGCGTTGTATTTCCCGATGATTGGAGACAGTCGGCTGCGGTCAGCAACGGATCGGCCTGTCAGGTAAGGTTTATCAGGTTTGCCCCTATCGTAGAAGGCAGCGAAGAAATCCTTGTAAACGGTGAGAAATGGACCAGGGTCAAAGACTTGAGCGCCCATGGAAAAGAAAATCTCTATCATATAGATTATGAAAGCGGTAAAATTACCTTTGGGGATGGGCTGAACGGAAATATTCCCCCTTCGGGTTATGGCATTACGGCGAATTATGTAATCCGGCACGAGGGTTTTGTAGATTTTTATGCTGCCATGAAGGCCGTAGACCCTACAATCAACATATTGCCGTGTCTCGAAGACTCTGCGTTTTTGGATGCCATGGGCAGCGAACACCTTTATGACGGCATAGCGATGCATCCCTATGTGTGGCGTATGCCTAAAGGCATAAGCATTGAAGATTATCACGATAATATTATGCAGATGACGGAAAGAAACGCATACATGATGAAGGAATTGATGGAGAGTGTGAGAAAAAGAGTGGGAGACGAGCGATTTGAGAAGATGAAGTTTCCCTGCACTGAATACGGCATACTGGCAAACTGCGCCCCGGTTGACCACTATCTTTTATCTTTGGACCACGGGTTGTTTATCGCAAGGTCGTTTCTCAACTTCATGGAGATAAACGTTCCTTTTGCAAGCAAGCACTGTCTGATAGATTACCAAGCGGGAGATAGTCTAGGGCCCGGGGAACAGGCAGTAATAGGCCAGGAGCCGGACTTTTTGGTAACAGCCACCGCCAGGGTATTCGAGATGTTCATACACATGTTCGGAAACACCAGAGTATTGTCGGTAACGGCCGATGCTCCTGTGAAACAAATCAATAACAAAGAGTATTTGGCTGCTTTAAAGACGACAGGCGGGGTAAACATTGTCAATGAAAATGACAAGGATAACATTTGGATTACCCATTATGCGCAGGAGCATATGGAGACAGACGGTCTGCTCGGCATCCTTAAGGTAGGGGCAAGCAGGGATGATGACGGAAACCTCTATATCATGGCAATCAATTGCGATAGGGAAGATGAGATTTCTGCCGTTATCGATATATCGGGCTTCCCCGAAGAGACAGAGGGGGAAGTATGGGTTTTGAACGGTCCCGACTACCTGTCCTTCAACACCTTGGAATCTCCGGATACGGTAAGCATCCATAAGCACACGATCCGAAAGACAGAGAACCGTCTGGAGCTGTTGTTACCGGCCCATTCCGTAACTGCGGTAAAGCTCAATAAAACATCTTAGCTGTAAAGCATTTTAAAATGGAAAGATGCTGCTAATTACTCACCACCAAAACGGTGGTGAGGTTTTTTGTGCATAAAAACATCTTTTCATTTTCTGCGTTTTCATATATAATAATGCATTATTACGAAATATGTTTACAGTTTGCGTGTTACGGTTCACAGTCAATATATCCCAAAGGCACAGCTGTCAACTGTCAACTGTCAACTGTCGACTAACAAAGTGGAGGTATTTTGGGTGGAGAATAAAATTGGAAATCATGAAAAGATCATCGTACTTGATTTTGGCGGACAGTACAACCAGTTGATTGCGAGACGAGTGAGGGAGTGCAATGTGTATTGTGAAGTGCTTCCTTATCATACTTCGATAGACAAAATAAAGAGCATAAATCCCAAAGGAATTATTTTTACCGGCGGACCGGCAACCGTATATGAAGAAAATGCACCTATGTGCAGTAAAGAAATATTTGCATTGGGCATTCCGGTACTGGGGATCTGCTATGGGACGCAATTAATGGCCCACCTTTTAGACGGAAAAGTGACAAAAGCGGTAAAAAGAGAGTACGGTAAAACAGAAATCAGCCTTGATTGCTGCAGCAGCCTATTTGAAGGCATTGAAGAAAACACCATGTGCTGGATGAGTCATACCTATTATGTGGAAACACCGCCGCAGGGCTTTAAGGTCATTGCAAAAACTGAAAATTGTCCTGTAGCGGCAATAGCAGATAAGGAAAAAGAGCTGTACGGTGTTCAGTTCCATCCCGAAGTGGTGCATACGCCAAAAGGCAAGGAGATGCTGCGAAATTTCTTGTACAATATTTGTAAATGTCAAGGCGATTGGCAGATGGCGACGTTTGCCGAGGAAGCCATTCAGGAAATTAAGGAAAAAGTGGGAGATCAAAAGGTGCTTTGTGCATTGTCCGGCGGGGTGGATTCTTCGGTAGCTGCCGTAATGATTCATAAAGCAGTCGGTAAACAATTGACCTGTATTTTTGTTGATCACGGCCTGCTGAGAAAGAATGAAGGCGATGAAGTGGAAAAAGTGTTCACCGAACAATTTGATATGAATTTGATCCGGGTTAATGCTCAGGAAAGATTTTTAGAGAAACTGGCGGGTGTTGATGATCCGGAACGTAAAAGAAAAATAATCGGTGAAGAGTTTATCCGGGTATTTGAAGAAGAAGCGAAGAAAATCGGCAGGGTGGATTATCTGGTGCAGGGCACCATCTATCCCGATGTCATTGAAAGCGGGGTAGGAGATGCGGCCGTGATTAAGAGCCATCACAACGTCGGAGGACTGCCGGATTATGTTGATTTCAAGGAAATTATCGAACCGCTGAGAGACCTCTTCAAAGATGAGGTTAGAAAGGTTGGTTTAGAGCTGGGGATTCCGGAGCATATTGTGTGGAGACAGCCATTCCCGGGACCGGGGCTGGCGATAAGGGTTATTGGAGATATTACCGAAGAGAAATTGGATATTCTGAAAGAAGCCGATGCAATCTTTAGGGAAGAAATCGCGTTGGCCGGCCTGCATAGAGATATCCACCAATATTTTGCCGTTTTAACCGGGATGAAAAGCGTAGGAGTCATGGGAGATGAAAGAACCTATGATTATACCATTGCCCTTAGAGGTGTCACCACGACAGATTTTATGACCGCCGATTGGGCCAGAATTCCCTATGATGTCTTAGAGAAGATCTCTAATCGAATTGTCAATGAAGTAAAGCATGTGAATCGAATTGTTTATGATATTACAAGCAAACCGCCGGCAACAATAGAGTGGGAGTAATAGACCAAAACCCCGAAAGCCTTGATTTACAAGGTTTTTCGGGGTTGGCTTGTGCTTTGTGGTACTATTTTGGTACTAAAATCTTTGTGTAAATATAAATTCGATTTTAAAGTTAGGCATCTATATATACCCTAATATAATGGGTGTATTTAGTGGAGGTGAAGAAATTTATGGAAATGGCCTTATGGAAAGG
>JAKSBV010000195.1 GCA_022360955.1 Bacillota bacterium | reverse complement strand
GTCACTTGTAAACATAGAAGATATTATCGGCAGGGAGGAATGATTCATCTCAAACAACAGAGGCACAAAGGCAGTTACTAAATCTATTAGACACACATCAAGTTATTCATGTTGTTATGGATAGAACGAAAATACAAAATAATTAAAATTTATACTGAACAGCAACGATTTGTTGGAATTTATGATATGCAGCTATCAAAATGGCAAGAGGAAAAAAATAATCTTACTCAATCCCAAAATAGTTAAATATTAAGGCTTCAAGAACAAGTAAAGCTATGAAACAAATCAGTAAGTGGATTTTGAAGTCTGTAAGAAAAATTCAGAAATGATTTTATGTTATAATGGAGCAATTTGGTAATATGTTACGACTTTCTGTTCCATTACTACACAAACCCCTGTAACTGTTTGGATTCAGCTGTTTCTCATCAAAAGGCTCAATATGAATGCCTTTCCCCATACGGTTCTTGATTTCTTTTCCAGATAGTATCATCCTTGGTATTTCTCCTTTACATATATGTAATCTTGTTAGCTATATCCATGTTATAGCACCTCTAATTTTCATAAATTGCCCCTGATGTTTTATTTCTCAAATTAACTAGCTAAACAAATGGTTATTTTACATCCTACATCACTTTTAGTTATTTAGTGATATTATAACATATTATTCCACGGTATATTAATGTAATAATCAAAAGTATGTATGGTGTGTCTCCTCATAATACTTGATATAACGGTGGATAAAGCTGCTTGGGTGGAATAAAAACAATACCAGAAGATGTTATGTATGGCATTTTGGAAGCCTTAAAAAGCTTTCCGATTATTAAATATTGTTCTGTAATTGTAGCAAATTATTATTCTTCCAGGGTATTATTAATTATTCATTGACCCATTCTTTTAAGATTAACGACCATAACTCAACACTTGTATTGAAAGCTTATTGTAGATAATTCACACCGGTACTCTATGAGAAAATTTAATACTACTTGTATTTTATAAGGAAATAGTATATTATAATAATGCCGAACGATTCCGAACGATAATAGTAAGAGAGTATTCCATTAATTGCAGTCATCCTTGAAATAATTATATCCTTTTGGAACAATTATCTTCCATGCATCTTCATACATATGACCAACCCAGCATGAAGCCACCTTTCCATTACTATGTGCATTCCTTACTTTATCTGCAAACAGGCAGCCGTTGCCTTCAACCATATCTAAAAGGGGATAATCCTCT
>JAKSBV010000518.1 GCA_022360955.1 Bacillota bacterium | reverse complement strand
TGAGTTCAGGGCCTATTTGGAAAAAACCATCACAAAGCCCTCGAAAAAAGATGCATAAATAGTTTTTGCAGTTATATAAGCAATGGTACTCTGTCATAGGCACCATTGCTTATATAACCTGTTATGCCGGTTAAATAGCTCCCTACAGGAGATATCTCCTGTATCCTGCACGCTTTCAACAGATATTTTTGCAAAAAGCATACACGCTCTGTCGTGCCAACATTTACTGAAGATATGGGGCCAAGTCCTCAGGCTTTTTAATATTGATCATATTGAGTGCAATTTTTTCAAGCTGTGCTTCTTCCAATTTGCTAATCTTTTGTTTGAATTCACTAGGAATCTCTTTGAGTCTTTGTTCTAATTGCAGCATGATAATTTTTTCTATGCCTTTTTCCATACCTTTTTCTATACCCTTCTTCTCAACTACCGGATCATACAACGTCTTAGTCATCTTGGCTACCTCCTTTTCCAGCATTTCATTATCTCCGTATCTCTTATTCAAATATTCAAATAGATTGGCGATGGCCAGTAATATTTTATGCAGGTCATCCCCGCTTATCTCTTGGCAATTATATAATTGTTTGGCTTCTTTTGCAATGACTTCCGCTACTTGCTTGGCTTCCAGCACGACTTCTCTGAGGGCCTGTTGATCATGCCCTTGTTTTCTCTTTATGCTTTCCATCTTGTGTCTAAGCTTAAATACCTGTAACGGAAGCAAGGGGTACATCTTCTCTTCTATGTATCTATATAAATTTCAACGATTCCTTGCTATTTCCTCATATACTTTCATATAGTCCAGACTGATTTTTTCCCAATCAAAACACGAAATACTTTCTATGCAATTCATAGATATACTTTTATAGTTTTAGCCATTTTTAGCCTCAAAATAAAAATAACCCACCAAGATTCAGTCTAAGTTCGGGATTTTACCGATCCTAGATGCCTTCTCGGTGTGTTTCTTCATTTCTATTATCTAGTTTTCCATAATGCCATTGGATGATTTTTAATACGCTCTAGAATCTCCTTATCCTCAAATAAAAGTTCCGGAATGTATTCTCCTCTTTCAAACCTATCCAAGAATTCCTTTTCTTCCTTTGTCAAAACCATTAAATTAGAAATATACTCTTTGACAAGCTTCTTAGCTGACTCCAATTCAAAATCATCTTTTGTTTTAATCACAGGATAGAGATCTGTCTTGATCTTCCTCTTAGTAATTGAATCAATGCCTTTGGTATCAAATGTCTTGTTAACTTCCTTTGCAGATATGGCTGCATAGAAGATGACGCATTTCTTGAGCATCTCTTCTTGTGACTCATCAAAGATTCCATAACGAATCATATTTCTTACATCATACAAGTCCCTGGCTGCAGCCCTATTCAATAAAACATTAAACTTGCTTCCATAAATCTCAAGTGGCGCTAAAGACTTCACCTTATATTCACTGGAGAAATGTTCTGTAATGATTGGTCTTTCTTCTGCTCCCAGTACATGAGAACGCAGTGAATAATTGATTTCAATCTTGATGTTATCTTTATTCCCACTTGCTCCCTGATAATCATAAACCCATGAATCCAAGCTGTGTGGATTTTTCTTCTTCGGATTTATTGAGTATCCTTGTGATAACATGTATCGATCGATAGCGCTGTTAATGACCTCTCTGCTTTCAAGCATTTCTTCTCTATTGTTCGTAATCAAATAGTCCATATCAATATCAACAGACAGACGAGGCAAGTTAAAAATTGTTAGATTAATGGCTGTCCCACCTTTTAATGCAAGACTATCTTTTAGAATTGGATTTGTGTTTAAATATTCTAGAATATCTGCTAGCCTCATTACCTTTTCTAATGTATCCCTAACAAATCCTAGTTCTTCAGCTTTTTTCCCTAAATAAATAATGTCGTAATTAGACAAGTATATCGCCTCCTTGACCTGTTATTTCAAATAGCCCTTCCGGTACCATCAGTTCCCATTCACTGTTATAAAAGCTATAGTCTTTTGCTCCACTCACAAGGTACCGTCTACTTTTTCCTATTTTATCTTTACAATACTCTATGAACTCCTTTGATAACTGCATATCTTTTCGATAATGTTTAAGGAGATATCCTACACGTTGATAAAGACCTTGGGTATCGTATATATCAAGATACCTAACAAGCTTCTTTTCATCCAAGTAATGGATTCCTTCAAGGCAGTTTAGCAGTTCTTCAAACCCACCTATTTTATTGAAATCCCTTATGCTGTCAACAACTGTCCGCTCTAAATCAGTGATTCGAACTCCGGTGGTGTTCTTTGCTTCGACAACACCCTCAGCCATTCTGGATGCAACGTATTTATAAGTTACATGATCATATTCAAAGTAATTGAACTTTGTTTCAGCTGAAACATAAACTTCATAGAATACTTGATTCGCCAGCCCATAGTATTCAAAAGCACTGTGGTGAGATATATATGCAGTGTCGGTTATAGCACAAGCGATTTGATAACGGGTTGCTACGATCTGTGCAGTTGTAGGATTGACCGCAGAATATATATTCTTTCGTATTTTTTTGACCAGATCCTTTTTCATCAAACGGTACAGGTGAGAATAGGCAGTTTTTTCATTACCTACAAATTTCTTAACATCATCGACTGTAAAAACCGGATACTTCGCCAGTTCAGTAAACACATCCACTTATCTCACCTCTTTTTGCTTTTGGCATGATTTTCTTCATAATTAAAGAATAACCTGCCATATTTAAAATTTAACAAGGTTTATTAGTCATCTCATTTTCCGAATAATACTTCTGGTTTTTGATTTAGGTATTATCTGGTCTTATTCTTTTAATAGTGCCTTGTTCTAAAAGGGGATAGAGAATATTTTTACTAAATTCACATTCCTGTATCTATATAAATTTCAACGATTCCTTGCTATTTCCTCATATACTTTCATATAGTCCAGACTGATTTTTTCCCAATCAAAACACGAAATACTTTCTATGCAATTCATAGATATACTT
>JAKSBV010000222.1 GCA_022360955.1 Bacillota bacterium | reverse complement strand
TTTACACAAAAAACGCAGAATCATCGTTGTTTGTGTAAATAGTATTTTAAGGTTTAAAGTTGGTTATCTTTAGCGAGTTTTGCTGCGGCCCGACGCAAGCTTACAGGCTCTTTGCCTTGGAATATCAGTTGTTGGAATGATTTTCTTCAACTGAAATCTATACACCCCATCTTACAATTTCAACTTTTGGAATCTTTCTACCGCTTCTTCCGTCACTTCTTTATTGCCAAAGGCGGTAAGTCTGAAATATCCCTGACCGTTCGGTCCGAACCCTACACCGGGCGTACCGACGAGGTGTGCTTCCTTCAGCAGTTTATCGAAGAATCCCCAGGAATCCAGATTATTAGGTGTTTTCAACCAAATATAAGGTGCATTGACCCCGCCAAACACCTCAATACCTAAGTCCAACAATCCCTCTCTGATCACCTTTGCATTTGACATATAATAGGCCACCAGGTCTTTAATCTGCTTTTGCCCTTCTTCGGTATAAACGGCCTCAGCGCCTCTCTGAATAATATAGGGACTTCCGTTAAACTTCGTGGTTTGTCTTCTATTCCATAATTGATTCAAAGGTACTGCCTCACCTGCCCTTGTATATCCCATGACTTCCTTGGGCACAATGGTAAAGGCACATCGGGTGCCGGTAAAACCTGCATTTTTAGAAAAACTTCTAAACTCAACAGCTACTTCTTTTGCCCCTTCAATTTCATATATACTGTGGGCTATATCATCTTCTTGAATATATGCTTCGTAGGCCGCATCATATAGGATAACAGCCTTATTGGCTTTTGCATAATCCACCCATTTCTTCAGCTCTTCTTTCGATATCGTCGTACCTGTGGGGTTATTGGGAAAGCACAAATAGATTAAATCAACTTTCTCCTGGGGTAAATCAGGTACAAAATGATTTTCCGCGCTGCAGGGCAGGTAAACAATATTGCTCCATTTTCCGTCTTCTCCCAGCTCTCCGGACCTGCCGGCCATTACGTTTGTATCCACATAGACAGGATAAACCGGGTCGGTTACGGCGATTTTATTATCTAACCCGAATATTTCCTGAATATTGCCCGTATCACATTTAGACCCGTCACTAATGAAGACTTCATCCGTATCCAATTCAATGCCGCGAGACGCATAATCGAATGCGATGATCTTCTCAGCAAGAAACGCATATCCTTGTTCCGGACCATATCCCCTAAAAGAGGACGGATCGGCCATTTCATCAACCGCCTTATGTAATCCTTCCAGAACGGCACCGGGCAGCGGCTGTGTGACATCACCGATCCCCAGCTTGATCACTTTCGCATCGGGATTTGCGTTCTGAAACGCTGCTACCCTCCTGCCGATCTCAGCAAATAAATAGCTTCCGGGTAATTTTAGATAGTTCTCATTAATTAAAGCCATGTTTATCTCTCTTCCTTTCGTTATTTAAACTTTACCTGCTTAAAAAATTTTCAAACATTAAACCGCATACGATGTCATTCCCCTTCGGCGTCACCGTCTCCGGCTTTATACTACAAATCTATCACGCCGTCAAAAACCTTTGTCGCCGATCCGGTCATATATACATGATTGTCCTCTGCATTCCACTCAATGGACAAATCTCCCCCGAGCAGCTTGACAACAGCTTTTCTCTCACATAAACCGTTGAGGACCGATGCAACCAATACGGCACAAGCCCCGGTACCGCAGGCCAGCGTTTCCCCGGCACCTCTCTCCCACACACGCATTTTCAATGTCTTCCTGTCCAGCACCTCTACGAATTCCGTATTCGTTCTCTTCGGAAAAATTCGATGATGCTCAAATTTCGGACCGATTTCTTCAATCTTTAGATCATCAATCTCTTTCATATACATAACCGCATGGGGATTCCCCATGGAAACACAAGTCAACGAATGGATCTGCCCGTCTACCTCTACCTCTTCGTTAACAAATCTTTCCTTGCCATGTACTACAGGAATTTTTTCCGATTCCAGAATCGGTTCGCCCATATCCACCCTTACTGTTTTCACCTTGCCGTTCTCCGTATCCATTTTGAGAATCTTGGTGCCGGCAAGGGTTTCTACCGATATCGTATCTTGCTCTGTCAATCCGTTGTCATACACATATTTGCCTACACATCGAATCGCATTCCCACACATTTCGGCTTCGGAGCCGTCGGCGTTAAACATCCTCATTCTGAAATCTTCCTTTTCGGAAGGCATGATCAACACCAATCCGTCGGAACCTATGCCAAAATGCCTGTCACTTACCTTTACTGCTGCTTCCGACGGATTCGCAACCGTTTCCTCAAAACAATCGACGTATACATAATCATTTCCAATGCCCTGCATCTTTGTGAATTTCAAGACAAACCCTCCTTACCCTACTTGGTTCAAATATTAATTCAAAACGATACTTGGGGACGATTCCTCCGTCCCATAAAAAGCATACGTGACAGACGAACCGTCCCCAAGTCTCATCCCTTCTTCGTGCTTCAATGCAACTTCTTTATCAGGATATGTAGCATATTGATAATGCTTTTTAATATTATAACATTTAGCGCCTAAAAGTCAATCGGATTATACTATTTTTTTGCAGGATTCGAATACTCTAACTTTCAAAGACTTGAAATCTAAGAATTTTACATGCTATCCGCTAGTATGTTACCACCGATTTTACCCTGACCCCTTTGATATTTCCTAATTTCCCCGTTAACGCGCCAATATCGTCGGTGTTTCCGTCTACGATTAACGAGATAACGGAGATTCCCTTATCTTTATACGGTATCCCCATTCGCCCCACAACCAGATGTCCGTAATGGGATAGTATATCGTTGACTTTTTGGGAATCCTGTTCACGATTTTTGACAATAATGCCAATCACCGCCAGCCTTGTCTCCAGTCTCTTTTCGTCATTCTCCAATGTTCTCCTGCCCCCTTTCCCTTTTTATACCTATTATATCATGCCGCCTGTCATCCAACAATCCTCATATCCCCCTCTTCTTTCTAATTTCGGCAGCAAGCAAAATAATAAGAGGCAGAAGGATATGAAAGGGAAATGCATAGTAATAGAATACTTCCAGAATCCACTTAAAATATTCCATCAAACTATGATGTACAAAATAAGATAAATTAAGCATTAGCAGCCCAACCGGCGTCACAATGAACCGATAATTTTGATGGCCGAATATTTTACTCACCCCCTTGCATGCCGCTAGTAAATATATACTCGTCTTAATAAACGCCCCCAACGTAAATCCAATCGCCACAATAACATCTACTCTCTGCAGAAAATCTCCGATCCGTATCCTTGAAACACTTTCATGAGCAGGATAATATGTTGTTTCAGCGGTTTCAACACCTAAAACTAAAAGATTCAGCAAAGAAGTGGAAAGTATGATCAATCCTCCAATGAGTAAACCGACTATATATATTTTATAAGAAGATTTCCTTCGCTTAAATGAAGAAAACGCCATCCCAAAGACAACTGTCTGTGTAAAAGGAAAAATCAATACGGGCAAGATACCTTGTATGACCGGTCTTATGCCGTGATGTAATACGGGCAGGATATGATCGATATTCATACTGGGAATCAGTAATAGACTCGCCACAAATATTAAGGCGCTCAGAAGAGGCAGGAATATATTGACCCATCGTCCCATTACTTCAATGCCTTCCTTTACGATCCAGATACAAGGAAGGATAAATCCTAAATATATAATGATCAGAGGTGTATCGATCAAATCCGTCTCACCTGCAAATTGTCCCCAATTCATAAACACCAGTGTGCCTGTATGAAAAACAAACCAGGTATACACTATATTGATAGCCTTCCCTATGAATTTGCCAAAACATATTTCAATGATTTCAAACAAATTTTTTTCCGGAAAGTTGTTGTGCAGACGTACATATACCAGGATAATCGGCAATGCTGTACCCGCTGCTAAAATAACAGTCAGCCATAAATCCTTTTTGGCCTCCAATCCCGTTACAAAAATTGTAGACGTACCTATTATGAACATAATCATCAGGGATATGCCCTGCCTGTCGGAAATCGTTTCTTTCTGCATTATCTGTCCTCCGAATATAACATAGATTCCCTCTATCCATCACGCTTCTTTCGCGATCTTATTGCCATTTCTGCAAATATCCATATCAATACAGGTATAATGGCCTGAAAAGCAAACGCATAGTAGGGCCAAATTGCGAAAGTCCATCGATACATTTCCCTTACATCTTCATAATGAAAATAAGCCAGATTAAGCACCAGTAATACAACAGGTATTACGATAAATCTATAATCTTTCAATCCGAATACTTTTGCCACCCCTTGACTGGCTCCTATTAAACATATACTTGCTTTAATAAATCCCCCCAATAGGAATACTACCGCAACGATTACTTCAACTCTTTGTAAAAAACCTCCGACATTTAGCTTACTCACCATAGCATAGGTCGGAAAATAGGCATTTAAATACCCACTTACCCCCAAGACCAAAACCACTGTTAACGAAATCAGGGTCCCTACGATTCCTGTTAGGCACACACCTGTTATATATACCTTGTAACAAGATTGTCTCGTTTTCAATGCATGAAACACCATTGTAAACATGATTGTTTCACCAAAGGGAAATGAAAAAATTGAAAATGTCCCTCTTGCGACCGGCCTTATACCGTCATATAACACCGGGCGGACATTGTTCATATCCATTTCCGGCATTAACAAAAATATCGCACCAAATACAATCACAATCAATAAAGGCAGAAAAAACTCTACCCACCTTCCCAACACTTCAATACCTTGTTTCACACCCCATGCACATAAAAGACCAATACCTATCATGGACACAATGCTTGGTGTCTCCCTCAAACCCACCGTACTAACAAAATCACCGAAATTTCTTATGATTAAGGAGGACAAATGCAGCGCGAACCATATATACAATATGCCTAGTCCCTTTCCTAACCACTTTCCGAAAACCGATTGTAAAATATCAAAAAGCCCTTTACCGGGAAAAAGAAAAAGCAGTCTGGCATACATGAAGATAAATGGCAAAATCATCACTACCGAAAAAATAACAGCCAGCCAGACATCTTTTCCCGCTTCAAATCCCGGTATAAACACGATTGCAGTCCCTATGATAAATAACATTACCAGCATTATAGCCTGCTTATCGGAAATCGTTTCTTGATGCACTTCCTAATCCTCCATACCTATTTCAAAATCTCTTTCCCTCAAGATAGCACACTGCAACCTAAAAATACCTTACTCATTTTCATATCCGCCTATAGTTTAACCAATATAAGCGGATTATATTGCGCTGCAATTCCAATCGACATATTGTTATAAAAAATTGCAAAATACATATACTATTTCTAAATAATGTTACAGAAGGAGTTATAATGTTTAATATACTAAAAGGTAAAATATTCGGAAAAAACAATAAGGAACACATACGGTCATTGCACAATATACAGCTTAAAAAGTCATTGCGGGATAATATTGCCATATTTAAAGAGATCTTTATGAATGACGGCACAATTCTTTTCAGGAATTTTGAAACGAAAGCACCGGATAGTATAAAATGCTGTCTCATTTTTGCCGACGGGATGGTAGAAAAAGAAATCGTTAATGAAAATGTTCTGCTGCCCATTATGCGCCATTCAATCCCGGATCATATCGATCGTTCGGAAATATTGGATTTTTTGATAAATAGAATAGTCGTTTCGGGCGAGGTTGAAAAGACTGCCGATGTTGACGAACTGGTCGGCTCCATTTTATACGGAGATACGATCGTATTGCTGGACGGGGTTAAGGAAGCTTTAATCATAGACACAAAAGGATGGGAATTCAGAACGGTAACCGAACCCTTATCGGAAAGTGTTGTCAGAGGACCCAGGGAAGGGTTTACGGAATCCATAAGGGTTAACCTATCGTTAGTAAGAAGAAAAATCCGAAATTCTAGCCTTAAATTTCAATTTAGAGCACTTGGATCCAGAACAAAAACAAGAATTTGTCTATGCTATCTGGAAGGCGTAGCTAATCAAAAAATACTTGCCGAATTAGAGGAACGATTAGACAAAATAGATATTGACGGTATATTGGAGACAGGATACATAGAAGAATTGATCAAAGATGCACCCCTTTCCCCGTTTAGAACCATCGGGAATACGGAAAGACCCGATGTGGTTGCCGGCAAGCTGCTTGAAGGAAGGATAGCCGTTATGTGTGACGGAACCCCTTTTGTTTTGACTTTACCCTATGTATTCATAGAACACTTTCAAGCAAGTGAGGACTATTACACCAACTATATGTATGCTTCGTTGAACAGATTCTTCCGGTTGGCAGGCTTTTTTTTATCAACCAGCGTACCGGCAATTTATACGGCATTAGTAACCTTTCATAAAGAGATGATTCCTACGCCACTGCTGCTAAGTATTACAGCGGCCCGGGAAGGGGTCCCTTTCCCTACGGTTGTCGAAGCATTATTAATGTTATTTGTGTTTGAGATCATCAGAGAAGCAGGGGTCCGGCTGCCCTCGGCCATCGGACAAACGGTCAGTATTGTTGGGGCACTGGTGCTGGGTGAAGCTGCCGTAGCTGCGAAATTTGTCAGTGCGCCTATGGTCATCGTCGCCGCACTCACCGGTATTGCCGCTTTTTTAGTCCCCAAAATGTTCGGCCCGTTGGTAAGTATCCGAATAGTCTTTTTACTCTTATCCGCTTTTTTAGGCCTCTACGGATATATATTCGGTGTCATCGGGCTATTTATCCATCTTATGTCCATACGATCCTTCGGAATCCCCTATATGCTGAATGTGGGTTCTTTAAACAAACAGGATTTAAAGGATACGGCCATACGGGCTCCCTGGTGGTATATGTACTATCGTCCTAAGTTGATCGGAGACAGAAACCCTGTTCGCAAGGGCGACGCAGAACGCTAAAGAAGGAGAAGGGTTATGAAATACATAAAAATAATGCCTATTATCTTAAGCCTATTTTTAATCCCGTTCATGGTTTCCGGATGCTGGAATTACGAGGAAGTCCATGAAATATGGATCGCTACCGGCATTGCCATCGATCGAAATAAAGAAACCGACAAGTATATGATTACGGTAGAAACCATCAAACCCTTAGGCGGACAAGAATTGAAGATGTTGTCAGATTTCATTACCTTTGAAGGTGAGACCATTTTTGATGCAATCAGAAATATCATTGCAAAAAGCGGCAAAAAACTTTATTGGAGCCACGCTAAAATATTGATTGCCAGTGAAGAGGTCGCCAGAGAGGGTATTGTACCTATCCTTGATTTTATAACCAGAGACGCGGAAGTCAGATCGGACATATGGCTGCTTGTATCAAAAGAAAAGACTGCTAAATCGATACTGGAAGCAAAGCATAAAATGTACGATACTGCTTCGTTCCATTTGGATGAGATATTAAAGTCCGAAAAGAATCTATCCAAATTTCACGCCGTTGAAGCATGGCATTTCCTTAACGATTTATCGACGGACGGCATTTCAGCGGTCCTTCCCACAGCCAACCTTGTCAAAAAGAACTCGGGGGTAAGCCCGCAAGCATATGGAACAGCTGTTTTTAAGAAGGATAAAATGATTGGCTGGATTAACGGAATAGAAACACAGAGCATGTTATTTGTAAAGGGAAAATTAAAAGGCGGACTCATTGTGGTAGAAAATGTAGCGGATACAACGACAGATGTGGCATTGGAAATTTTCAAAAGCCACACAAAGGTCAAGCCCATATCATCCGGTGATAACGTTATTATGAAAATTGATGTTAAAACCGATGTGGGCATAGCGGAAATAACAGGTGAAACCGATTTTATCAGCAAAGAAGGACGAACAAAACTGAAAGCTGAAGCTGAAAAATTGGTTAAGAAGCAAATAGAACAGCTTATCAAAAAGGTACAAAAAGAATTTAAAAGCGATATTTTCGGATTCGGCAATACCCTTCAAAGAGCAGAACCGGATGTATGGCGAAAGCTCCAACCGGATTGGGAAGACATTTTCAGCGATTTAGAGACCCAAGTAAATGTAGAAATAACTATTAGCGGAAGTGCTTTGACTTCCAAGCCCATCAAGGTAGGTGATTAATGATGTTTGTTCTTGTCATCTTGGCTTATGCGCTCATCGGATTTATTGAAATTGTGCCTCTGGTGCAAAAAAAACAACGCAAAGAATTGGTGCTCTATTCCGTTACATTTGGTCTCGCTTTTATTATAAGCTTACTGCTTAGTTTGGGGGTTAAAATCCCAAGCCCGGCCAGACCCATCGAAAGGCTTGTGCTGTTTATTTTGGGAAAATAAGAACGCTGTTAGTTCACAGTTCACGGTTTATAAGACAGCTCGTGTTATCACGATCTGTCGACAATAGACCCGCCGCTGTGAACTATATTTGTTTTTAGCACTGTCACATTTCTTCTTGCTCTAAAGCTGCTTTTATTTTATAATATTTAGCAGCAAGAAAAATATCAAAGCTATCATTCCGGAAACATAAATACTAACGAAGCGAGAGGATAACCGATGAAAAAGGATTATATACAAGGCATCAGAAGCGCCCTTCCTATTATACTGGGATACATCCCTATTGGCTTTGCTTTTGGGGTATTAGCCGTTCAACAAGGACTAAGCATCCTTGAGATAGGCTGCATGTCGACTTTAGTATATGCCGGTTCAGCACAATTCATCGGTGCTGCTATGATTGCATCCGGCGCAACAACAGCCTCCATTGTCATGACAACTTTTTTGGTTAACCTGCGTCATCTGCTGATGAGCGCTTCCTACTCACCTTATTTGAAACATATTGCTTCCCCCATACAGTCCCTCATCGCTTACGGAATTACCGACGAGACCTATGCGGTAGGCATTGTGCACGCTGAAGAGACGACTCATACAAACATCTCGGCAAATTTTTTTCTAGGCCTGCACATAACCTCCCAGGCAAGCTGGGTAGTCAGTACCGTCCTTGGAGGCGTACTGGGCAATCTCATTCCCGATCCCGCCCGCTGGGGAATAGATTTTGCTCTCTCCGCTATGTTTATCGGTCTGCTGCTCATGCAAATAAAAGATAAAAAAGACATACTGGTTGCTGTGTGTGCAGGCGGCCTGTCCCTACTATTAGCAACAGGCACAAGCGGGCACTGGAATATCATAATTGCTGCTTTAACGGCCGCAACAATAGGAGTGAGTATTGAACTATGGACCAAAAAATTATCCTTGTACTCATAGGCATGAGCGTGGTTACTTATATACCGCGAATGTTGCCTCTTGTCGTTTTATCTAAGGTTAAACTGCCCCCGCTATTTTTAAAATGGTTGAAATATATCCCCGTAGCAGTATTATCGGCGCTGCTGGCTCCCGGCATATTGCTATCCCATAACCGCATCGCTTTCAATTTCGATAACAAAGCACTGCTGGCCTCTTTACCGTGTTTTATAGTGGCAGCCAAAACCAAAAATTTGTTTCTCACCGTATTGGTGGGCATTGTAAGTATGTTTTTACTTCAACAATATTAAAAAACCACCAAAAATAACCTCCCCATTTAAATTGAAGATACCTGTGTACATTCTTCCTTTTGACGTCTGTACACCAACACAAATACCAATTTAAAATAGGTAACGACAACACCGCCTATAAACCATCCCACCGTTAAAGTAACCAGGGTACCGAAGGCCGATACCAAATAATCACCCACCATCAAGCCGCTTAAGGTCAGGATAAACATCCCCCAAAAATACTTTCGCCCTATCTTTATACTTGTTGTTATTGCTTCCAGCGGTCTCATATCATCTACCACCACGGCAATAATCCACAGATTGAAATAGATGCCTGCCAGTACGGCTATTAACACAAATCCCCACCCTGCCGTAAGGATTCCTATTGTAATTGCATATACCATAGCCAGGGCTAAAAGGAGGGGCAATAGAATCAGTACAATACCGTGTATCAATAGTGTAACCCCAAATACCCTAAAGAAGTATTTTCTTATCCCTTCAAAGAAATAAGCAATTTTCGGCTGGATTCCGTCTATTGCAAGCTTATATAAATTGATACTTCCTACCTCTATCACAGTCCCTATAGCGGTCAAAAAAAGATATAATGTCACCGCCCCTAAAACAGCCGGCACCAAAAGCATCCAGGAATCCTGCAATCCTGCACGAATACTTTCAAAATCGCCGATGTATTGAACCAGCAAACCTACGGCAGTTATAAATAAGACAATAAAGGTCAATACATAGATACCGCCCTTGACCAATAGGGGAACAAAAATTCCTTTATGCTTACTTGCGATCTGCAAGGCCTGTTTGCAATCATCCATTATTTCATCAAACCACATTATGCAAGCACCTCTTTCTCTAACAATTGTCCCGGCTCTTTAAAACCATTTTGATACGCTACAAATAGTGCCAGAGAAAAAAATACTTCAAAAACCATTTCTACCAATGCCGCTACGGCCGTGGCAATGGTAATAACCGGCACCAGGATAACAATCCCAAGCCGTATGACCTTTACAACCGTTTCAAATATCTCATTTTGATTTGGCGGCATCCAGCCGTCAAAACGGGGCATGTCCGCAGTATTCCCATCTCCTCTCCATTGAAAAAGATTTCTGCCGCTGCCTCCGCCAATATTGCTGAACCTGCCGACAAAAGACCAATGAACAAATTGCAAAAGACTCAGAGGGATGAAATTGCTTTTTGCAAATTTCAAGCTGTCTCCCAGTGCTGCAAATAGGCCCGAATCATTCATCACCAGCGAGATCTTCCACATGGTCAAAAATATACCGATAATCATAGGCACCACTGCAAATCCTATAGATAATGTCATTATGCCAATCAGTACATAAAAAACCGCAAAAAAGCACCATCCTAAAATCACCAATAGATCTATCAATAAAAACTTCACAAAATATCGATTTACACCCTGCCAGAAATCTTCCGATCCCACAACCCCCGCTACCACACATTGCTTATACATATTGTACAGCCCGGCTTCAATGATCCGGGTCGCAACGATATAAGTCAAAGATATGCCTATAATGCCTCCACCGAAAGTCAATAATACAGACAAAAGATCTGCCGGCCGGACAGATTGGGAGGCGAACCTATGCCATTGATCTCCTCCGACCCATAGATAGGCTAAGGTACCCACTCCTATGATCATTAGCAGTTTTATAATAATCAAGACAATTTGAGGGGTGTACAGCATCTTATTTTTCCTGTTAATATGAAAAGCTTCCTTAAAATAATCAAAAATCAAATATACACCTTGCATTGATTTTCCTACCTCTCAACAATAAATTTACTGCTACTTGATTATACGTATAAACTGCCGGTTTGTTTTAATAAATCAAACAATCGTACGGAAAATAACCGGTATTTCAAGACAGAAAAATAGTTGAGGGCTGAGAGATGAGGGTCAAAAACGCGACAATCACATGCTCTATATAGATAATAAACAGTAACGTTGAAAATATAATCGTACTCCAGCAACTGGTATTCCAAATTTACAAATAGTTGAGAGATGAGAGATGAGGGTTGAGAATATCCACTGCCTTACACCACACCGCGTTGCTATTTTACTCTCCGGCCCTGTTTAGTCTTTTCCGACCTCCGCCCTCTGATCTCCGACCTCCGGTTTATCCATACGATTATATTTCTAATACTAGCGACGTTATCTATAAAACAACTCATGATTTATTCTTATTTCAGAATTATTTATAAATCCCCAAAAATCTAATTCTTCATTCTTCATTCTTCATTATTCATTATTAACATCCCGACTCGCCATTTCCACTTTCATATAGGATATTTCTTTCACTTATTCTCCCTATCTTTAACAGCGAAGCTATGTAGGGGCCTGCCTTATCCGTCTTCCCCGCTAAAAATGAACTCTCCGTTTGAAGCGTTTATCTTAATAATCCAATATCCTGCCTCACCTATGGCCGCTTTTTCACCTTTTCTTGGAAGCCAATAGGTATATCCCTGTGCCTGGAGCATCGGATGAGGGTCCAATCCATATCTTGCAGGAATAGCATAGGCGATATATTTTACATGCTGCTGTTCGTCTTCTTTGATGCCAAACAAATAATGTCCGTATCTATGTACTATATTAATGGTATGAAGATTATAGAGTACGGGAATGGTACGATAATTGGCATACCGATTATGAAGCATAAACCTGCAGTCATTAACCGCCCACCATTGATACCCTATATCTCCGTCGGTAAAGGGCCCATTTGCTTTCATATATCTCGATAACTGCGCCCTAATATCCTTTTTCCGGGGCTCTTCTGCATAATCCTCCCCTTCACTGTAAGTGTCTCTATTCTCTTCGGCCTCTTGGGCCGTTTCTGTTTTCAAATCGGAATGCCATACGGGTTTGACAGTAACTCTCAGCTGGTTTTCCTTGTTCTCTTCTTGATCGGCAGAGATATCTTTGATTTCCACCGTTTCACTCTCATCTCCATCCATAGACGACTCTTCTGTCAGCCTTTGCGGTGCTATATCCGTATCTTTTTCTTCCTCATATGCACCCACCTCTTGATTGTCCGTCAGGGATTGCTCGTCGGCCTGCCGTAAATCCTCTTCTATTATTTCATCTATCTCATCCGTCTTTACATCTATTTTTATACTTTTTCCTGCTTCTTCCGCGCTCACCCTATCAATGGTCCTGCCTTTCTCCTCAAAGGCAGCTTTCCAATCCCAAGCATTTTTCTTGAATCCTACCAACGGAAAAGTTTGGGGACTATCGTCCGCTTCAATGTTTTTGGAGACAATTACAATCGTATCCAGTCGGCCAATACCCGTTTTTGCCTTTTTTACCATCTCCCGCGTGAATACACAGGTGACGTCACCATGATCACCTTTTAATTCTATGGTACCTAAACACAATGGTTCTCCATTTTTCTCCGTACTAGAGAGCAAATAGGCTTTCAAAACATTTTTGTCTTCCAAGGCTCCGATATTCTGGATATGCACCAGGGCTTTCCCCGTGCTGTTCGTCACCTCCAGCTTCAAATACCCCGTAGGCTTTCCGCTTTTTCCAAATCCTTTGTCTTCTTCCTTCATCATAATAAAAGATCTATGATAGTTCGAGTTGTTACGCACACCTAATCCCTCCTCGCTCCAAACTTTTCTCCTATAGTATATATATGAGGAAGGATGAAAAAGTTGAGTATTTTTTCTAATATTAAAGATAACCAACTTTAAACCTAAAAATACTATTTACACAAAGGGCGTTTTAAAAAATACATTATATCTATATAGAAATCAATAAGTAAGTTTCAGCCCAAGTATTACTACCAGAAAATAAACCTGGTTTATGTTATGAAGCTATATATAAGAGAATGTATAAATGACAGGCCCATTCAGGAAAGTGACTTGGGTACAGACCCCCAGACACACAAAAACCATGTGTGTCAGATGGTTCAGTCCCCAAGTCACTTTCCTTCTTACTTTAATGTGAATTTTTTATTGTGTTATATATAGTATTTATTATCTATATAAATAAAGCATCGCACTCTCAAGCCTCAACTACGCTCCCCTTTGCTTTTACCTCCTATGCCATATCCAATGCATTGATGCTGCGCTCTTTGTTCTTATTCTTTGCATCTTCTTGATAATCCTTGCCTTCGACAATCCGCGATTCAACTTTTGAAGCTTCCATGATCTTATCCATGATGACTTCTTTAATCTCCGTTATATCCTCTTCCAGCTTAAAGTGTGTCTTAATTTGTTTGAGCTTGTCTCCGCTTTCCCAATTCATCAGATCCACATCCAGACAGTTTTCCCCGCTGCAAAGTCTGAAAAGCCCTCTATAATCATAATAGTCCTCCGTAATATTCAGGTTAACCACCCTTAATTCTTTACATAACATTTTTTCTCCTCCTATTCCTTGGTTTGTTTATTATTAAATACCCGAAAAAAAATGCTGCTAAACAAGCAAAAAAGACTGTAAAAACACTTGCGTTTTTACAATCTTTTATAAGCTGCCTATTCAACCTATCTTTTTGAAAACATTCTCGCTAATTGCTGCATCCTCTGTGCCGCATGATCAAAGAAGGCCATAAACGACGGACAATAATAATTCAATACCGGTTTGCCGTTTTCAAAGGGTTCCCGCATCCTCCTGCATCCGCCTCTGCATATCTTAAACCATTTGCATTCCTTGCATTTAGGATCAACGTGCCGTGACACCTCAATAAATTTTTTCGCCGTATCGCAGGCTCCAATCTCGCTCAATTCGGTTTCTGCAATATTCCCCAAATACCATTCGTCAACCACATAAAAATCACAGGGATAGATCCCCCCGTCCGCTTCAACCACAAACTGACAGACACACTCCCCTGTCATACCGCAAGCCTCCGGTCTGTATCCCATAAACATGCCCACATAATTGTCAAAGGTACGGATACTAATCATATTGCCCTTGACCACATCGTCATACCACATATCAAACAAATTTTTCAAAAATCGCGCATACCGCTCCGGCGTTAACGAATATTCATATCCCCCGGGCTTTTCGTTCAAAGGGTCCAGACAAGGTATAAATTGCAAATACTTAAAATGATGCTTTTTAAAAAACTGATAAACCTTATTGACATGTCTGGCTACATAAGCATTGACCACAAAAAGAATGTTGTATTCAACCTTGTATTGTTCAAAAAGTTGAACCGTGTGCATCACCTGCTTAAAAGTACCTTTATTTTTCCCATCGATTCTAGCCGCATCGTGAATATCCTTAGGGCCGTCCAGCGAAAGCCCCACCAAAAAATTGTTTTGTGCAAGGAATTGGGCCCATGCTTCATCAATCACCATCCCATTGGTCTGCAAAGCATTATGGACTTGGATATTTTTGATATTATATTTTTTTTCTAATTCTATAAGCTTCTTGAAAAAATCCAGTCCCACCAACGTGGGTTCCCCTCCCTGAAAAACAAAACTGCAGGCATGTTCTGCATGTTGAAAGGCCTTTTGCACCAAAAGTTCTAAGGTTTCTATTTTCATCATACCGTAATTTTCCGTCTGCCGATGCTCGGAGATATCATGATAAAAGCAGTATTTGCATCGCAAATTGCAATTCCCCGAGGCAGGTTTGATCAATAAACTTAACGGCGGCATAAACATCACTTCCTAACATTAAAAAATAAATATCCCCAGTACTCCTCCACCCAATATAATAAAGATCGGGTGCACCTTGGTTTTTAACAGCATAAAAAATACTGCAACAGTCATCACAATACTTTTGACCTCAAATAAATGTACGGAAGAAGACATAACATTCCATCCTCCCTCTATCATCCTGCTGGATTTTTCAAAAACGCCTGCCAATATCATACCGTTTTTCAAAGCAAAATTAACACCCGCGTACAATATAACCCCCGCTATAACTGCTCTCAGGATGTACAAAATATTACTAACCGCAGGTTTTTTGTAAACCTTGAAGAAAAAAGTAGCCACAAGCGTTACAATAATGGCACACGGTACCGCTATCCCAAGAAATGCCGCAAATACACCCGGAATCCCAGCAACCTTGTATCCGACTCCCACTGCTCCATTGATCGCAACCGGACCGGGGGACATGCCGGCAAGTGACAAAATATTCGAAAGCTCCATATCGCTCATCCATGCATAGGTTTCATTGGCCTCTTGAATGATTGGAAACGCCACATACCCTCCGCCAAAGGAAAAAGCACTGATTTTAACAAATAAAAGAAATATGTTTATAAGCTCCAGCATGTTTTATTCACCATCCTTCGATATATGACGATATTGGTCGGTATTTGACAGGGACTTGTATAGAGTAAGCAATATTCCTGCAGCAATACCGCCCAGAATAATAAAGATGACCGAAACATGAAATACGACTGCAAGTACAAACGCAATAATGGCAATGAGGGCACAGTAAATATCCTTAATGGCCGTTTTACCTATTTTGAAAGCCGCATACGTAATCAGTCCGACAATAATCGGTCTAATACCGTTAAAGGCCTTTTGAACATAAAGATTTTCATTAAACTGCGAAAACAACATTGAAAGAATAAGCATAATAATCGTAGAAGGTGTTAAATTACCCAGCAATGCAGCTATTGCCCCAGGAAGTCCCGCAACCGAATACCCTACAAAAGCAGCAGAATTCAATGCAATAGCGCCGGGCAAAGATTGTGCAACTGCAAAAATATCAATAATTTTTTCTTTTCCTATCCACTTCTTTTCTTCCACTATTTCACGCTCAAACAAAGGAACAGCTGCATACCCACCTCCAAAACAAAAAAGACCAAGCTTGAAAAAAGTTGTATATAACTCAAATATTATCGCTAGTTTACTCTTTTTTTCACTCACAATATCACCCCAAAACTGTACTATTTAAATAACTTTCTATAACCATAGCCGCAGCCCCTACCGCAATAGCGGAATCTTTAAAATGTCCTCCTCTGCTGAAAATAACTTTGCCTTCTTCTTTTAAATAATACTTCTTTAACGCTATGCGCGTACATACTTGATAGAATAACGGTGAATGCTTTATTAACGGTCCGCTTAGAACGATCAGATCAGGATTTAACAGATTCATATAATTTGCAAGACCGGCGCCAAAAATGGCAGCCGCATCTGTAATGATCTCTCTCGCCAGTTCAGCTTTTTGTTCTGCCGCATCACATATATCCATATAGTTAATTTCTTGCAAAGGCTTAGAAACAGCGGAAAACCTTCCTTTTTTTACTGCGGAACCATACTTTTGCACAATAGAAGGAATAGAAGAATAACGCTCGATGCACCCATAATTCCCGCAACTGCATTGTTCCCCATCCACATCAATGACCATATGCCCAAAGGCATCTTCCGCATCATTAATAGTCCTCACAATGGTTCCCGAAGAAATAACCCCGGTTCTGATACCGATCCCGCAATTAAAATAAGCTATATTGCTAAGATTCCTTCCCGAACCAAAGAGAAGTTCCGCGACCGCCGCCGTATTGGCCCCGTTGTCAATCATCACAGGAAGCGCCAATTCTTGCTCCAGAAACCTTTTGATCCACGTATGATGCCAACCCTTTGCCGGAAAGTTCTTGGGGTTGAGTATAACCCCTTCTGCTCTATCCAAAGGACCGATTGTCCCTAGCCCAACGCCTAACAACATGGACGTATCTATTAATAATGCTTTTAACATCTCTTTTAGGGTCGTTGAAATCGTTTTGACCGTTTTGACAGGCGTAAAACATTCCTGCATCAAAAACCGTCTGCGGTCCAGAATTTCCATTTTTAAATTTGTGATTATAACTTGTGTATAGGTTCTGGAAATATCCAATCCGACTAGGTAAAACCGGGAGGGATTGACATCGTAAAGCACCGGCTTTCTTCCCCCTGTTGATGCACCTGTTCCGACCTCCACCACTAACCCTTGTTCTTCTAAAGGCTGCATAAATCTATTAAGAGAGGTTAATTTTATTTTGGTCATAAGTAGGAGTTTATTTTTGGTAAGAGGACCCTTTTTTTGAATCAGACTAAAAATATTTTTACTATCTTCACTTAAACATTGGAAAATTTTTAGGCTTTCATTCATACTCCTCACCTTTCCAACAAAATATCCTACTTTATATTATAGCGACTTTTCACCATTTTGGCAATAAGTTTTTAACAAAACAGGGACGACTCCGGTTCTCCGTTTTAACAAAAACGGATGAAACGGGGGACTGTCCCCTGTTTCATTTGTTCAAATTCTCCAGCACCCTGTCATATACATCCTTTAAGGGGACATTGCCCCCTTCGGCCAGCTTCTTGCAATCTTCATATTCCGGTGCATATTTTTTGACATTGTCAATACTGCTGACCTTTACTCTTGCCATACCCCAAGGGGTCTTGACCGTGTGTATTTCTCGTTCCATACATACCCTTTGGGTTTTATATCTTCTGATCCCGATCGTAGTCGTTTCTCTTAAGATTATGTGCTGGATAATCTCCAGTCGGTCCGGTGAGCATATTACCGTTAATTTAACGGCAGGGCGACTTTTTTTCATGTGGATGGGTGTATAAAATACGTCCAGCGCACCGGCATCAAAAAGTTTTTCCATAACATATCCCGCAATTTCACCGCTCATATCGTCAATATTGCTCTCAACAACCATTACCTCATCATCAGAAACTTGTTTTTTTTTTCTTCTCCCACCGTTAGACGCAGCAGATTGGGAATCTCCATTTCCCGCTTCCCGGCACCGTAACCGACCTTTTCCACAATCATTTCAGGCATATTACCGAATTCTTCTGCAAGGGCCGCAATAATAGCCGCACCCGTGGGCGTCACCAATTCCTTTCTGATTCCGCCGGAATAAGAGGGAATCGAAGCTTCACGCAAGATTTCCAGCGTTGCCGGTGCAGGGATGGGAATCATACCGTGCTGGCACTTGACAAAACCCGTTCCCAGGTGCAAGGGAGAACTGACGATTTTATCTACTTTCAGCATATGCATGCAGATGGCTACCCCAACAATATCTACAATAGAATCCAGCGCTCCCACTTCGTGGAAGTGAATATCTTCCAGGGCAGCTCCATGGATCTTTGCCTCCGCCTGTGCAACCTTTACAAACATTGCTTTGCTCAACTTCTTAACTTCCTGATCCAAGGTACTTTCATCAATGATGCCTTCGATATCCTGCAATGTCCTATGTTCATGGTGATGGTGATGTCCGTGCTTGTCGTGCTCATGGTGGTGGTGTTCGTGCAGAATCACATCAACATCCGTACCTTCTATTGCATTTTTTTTAATCTTGGAAATATCAATCGTGAAACCCTCTACATTTAGTTTGCCTAATTCGGCAAGAAATTGTTCCCGATCAACCCCCAAATCTAACATTGCACCCAGCGTCATATCTCCGCTTATTCCCGCAAAACAGTCAAAGTATAATATTCTCATTTGTGTTAAGTCTCACTCCCCACCTAACTTATTGATCATACTCGCCAAATAGGCGGCACCAAAACCATTATCAATGTTCACGACACCTATGCCGCTGGCACAGCTATTGAGCATGCATAAAAGGGCCGACAGACCGCCAAAGTTAGCACCATACCCCACACTGGTCGGTACGGCAATGACAGGCTTGTCCACCAATCCGCCCACTACACTGGGCAGCGCTCCTTCCATGCCCGCCACAACAATCAATACCTTGGCCTGCATAAGCGCATCTGTGTTTGAAAGCAAACGATGAAGTCCCGCCACTCCTACATCATAGAGACGCTCCACCGTATTTCCCAAGGTTTCCGCAGTAACCGCCGCTTCCTCAGCTACGGCAATATCTGCCGTACCTCCGGTGGCCACCAATATCTTTTCCCTTGTTTTCGGTATTTCTTTTCTCCTCACCACCACTGTTCTTGCCAATTCATAGTATTCCGCATCCGGTGTAACTTCTTTAATGCCTTCATAGACTGCTTTTTCAGCCCTTGAAGCAATAATGTTATTATCTTTGTGGGCTATCATGTGCTCCACAATCCCCTTGATATGGTCCACACTTTTACCGGGACAATAAATGACCTCCGGATATCCGTTTCGAATGGTCCGGTGATGGTCCACTTTCGCATAGCCCAAATCTTCAAAGGGAAGCGTTTTTAACTTCTCCAATGCACTGTTAATATCGGTTTGTCCCTCTTTAACATTCTCCAAAAGAGAGCGCAGTTGATCCATATACATATAATATCCCTCCCAATTATTGAGTTGACAGTTTATGCAGCAAAGCTGCCATTTAATCTTTAGTTGCTATAGACAGCACACTAGCATTAGAAATAAAATAGTAAGCTGTCGTAAACGGTGGGCAGTTCATTCTCAACCCTCATCTCTCAGCCCTCAACTACTTGTAGCCTTAGGATACCCGTTGCTGCAATACGATTATATTTCCAACTTTACAGTGCGTCATATCAATCAAAGTGTTTTTAATTGTCAACTAACTTACAGCACCTCATTCATACTGCCCATTCTATATCCTTCAAGATCCAGTGTTACATACGCAAATCCTATTTTTTTATATTCCCTTATAATATCTTGATATAACGGTTCTTCCAAAAATTTGCTTCTGTCTGCGGGCAATACCTCTATTCTCGCAATTTCACCATGATGTCGCACTCGAAACTGTTTAAACCCCACATGCATTAAGTATTCTTCTGCCTGTTCCACCATCGCTAATTTTTCCCGGGTAATATTTATCCCGTAGGGAATCCTCGAAGCAAGGCAGGCAAAGGCCGGTTTATCCCAAGTCGGCAGTCCCATCTCCTTAGATAACGCCCTGATTTCCCGCTTTGTCAGTGCTGCCGCTTTTAGCGGACTTACAACACCCAATTCCTTGATGGCTTTCATACCCGGACGAAAGTCGTTGTCGTCATCTGCATTTGACCCGTCGGCCACATAGGCCATGCCATGCTGCACGGCCACTTCTTTTATCTTTGTAAATATGGCATGTTTGCAATAATAACATCGATCCTTGGTGTTTTCTACAAATTCCTTGATGCTGTATTCGTCCGCATTGATCGTCATATGTTTGACACCCAATTTCAGGGCAAGTTGTTTGGATTCATGATATTCTCTTTTTGTATACATGGAAGAGCAGACGGTAACAGCCATCACCTTATCGCCAAGCACTTCATGGGCTAAAGCCAGCAGATACGTGCTGTCTACTCCTCCCGAAAAAGCAACGCATAAGCTTCCGAGATTTTTAATGTATTCTCTTAAATTTTTACACTTATCTTGTAAGTTCAAAATCATCTTCCTCTTCGATTGAATTCATTAAAGATAACGCACTGCAGCCTCAAAATGCCTTTGGATAAGGGTGTTTTAAAAAATACATGATTCATTTTACCGGTATTCGATGATCATAAATGCCATTTTTTCCAAACACCTTCTGACCGCTTATTGATTTAGATAGTATCCAAAGTTCGGTATCTATTATTCATATTCTACATCAACTTAAAAATTCCTGCAAAAGTTTCCGTAAAAGCAACGAAAGGACATTACGCCCTTTCGATTTTGCTCAGACTTCACCGTACAAAATGAGCCGGATAACCTTCTCCTAACTCCGCATCTAATCTTTCATCATCAAATGCACACCGGCTGTTTTAAAGGTTTTGGGCAGTGCAAGAATATTTGCATTCTTACCCACATATTTCTCAGCATCTTTCAAGGCTTCTTCAAAGGTTGCCCTTGTTTTCATGCCCATACCACGCGCATAGCCAGGCTCTTGTGCACCTACGATATATACTGCCGAACAATGCATTTCTGCGATATGCCCGCATGAAATCATAGAAAAGGCATGATAGGGATGATACCCGTAGCTATAGCGATATTTATCAATGTATGTTTGGTTATGACTTAAATACTCTCCAAACTTTTCAACATCCGGCAGCGTATTGTGATAATCCTTTTGGAAAAGTTCATACACTTCTCTATAGGACGGAAATTCTTCATCATGAAAATATCCGTTGCACATGGAAGCACAAATCACAACACAATTGTCGTTCATAATCCTTCTATGCCTGATAATATTAGCAGAAATCGCCTGCAGCATCAAAATGGGATTGGTGCCGTGACCATTGCCGTAATGGAAAAACTGCGGCATCCCAAACACCATCACATCATACTTCTTTTCGGCCCATGGGATATATGTCCGCTGATCGGCTATCTCCCAGGATTTGGCCTGCATTTCTTTTGCATAGCCGGCAAACACTGCAATCTGTCTGGCGTACGTATCCAGTACACCATCAATTGTAAAGAATTTTCTGCCCATACACTTTTCCATATGCTGACCAATGGCATCAAACTTTTTACGCATTAAGCTGTGATTATTGACAGGGGTAAAATCATCCCTGTGCATGACATGGGGAACATGATGCGCCCCGATACACTTCCAATGGGTGATCCCCGTAGCACAATGCTTATATCCGCCGGAATATCCGCCATAAGGGTTCCCCAGCGTATGTCCGATCTGTACCGCAAGGTCGGATTCAAATACGTCTTTATTCATAATAACATGGCTGCCATATTCATCTCTGCCCAGATCAACAAGATTATCCCAATCCTCACTGTCATGGTTCGTAATTTGATTGGTCCACCAAAAATCATTAAATACTTTATCCCCGAGAATCGCCTTGATTTCTTCCTTTGTATTTTTTCTATGCAGGCCATTGCTGCAAATCAATTTAATATCCTTTTTCTCAACACCTGCTTTTAAGCATTCTTCAAGCACAATGGGGATGGAAACCTTTCGATGGGCATTGTCCTGGAATCCACCTTTGACCCTGTCGGGAAATATGATTGTCACCTTCGATCCCTTTTTTACCAGTTCCGCAATCGGCGGCATGCCTATCGGATTTAGAATCGCTTCTCTTGTCGGGGCTACGGGATCTTCCAAATAAGGCGGGTCCGGCACTGTCTCCCCGGGGATAAATACATCCGTATTATCGGGAAGGTTCGCTTCCATTAATCCGTGACCGTATTCAAATGCTATCTTTTTCATATTAATCGACTCCTTAAATAAATTGTATTAAAAACCGTACGTCGTATGCAGTCAGTTGTATCCTCAAAAATTATTCAACATATTTCTGAATAATCTTTGCAAGGCCTTCCGGTTCAAAAGCAATCGGCTGTGTGAATTTTGTCAAGGCTACCAGCCCGCCGCCTATGGTTTCAATATTGGAAATCATCCCGGCATTTTCTTCTTTCAGACCGCCTCCGTACACAACAATAATATCCTTATCATACATTTCCCTTACAACGGATTTTATGTATGAAGAAACAAAACCGATATATTCTCCGTCCGGCGGTATTTTCCCAGGTCCGATTGCCCAAATGGGTTCATAACCGATAACGATCTTTCTGTCACCCAGCTTGTTTTCCACACCCTTCAAACCTGCTTCAAGCTGTGCTTTGAGAACGGCTTCAATACGAGGCTTCTGCTCTTCAAACATTCCCCCGCCTCTTTCTTCCGCCGTCTCACCCACACACAATAAGACATCTAGTCCCGCATCCAAGGCACATAGGACCTCTTGGTTAATAAGGTTATTTAACGCTGTCATCGCTTTCTTTCGCAGCGCCTCGTCTTCATTATACGCGGGTTCGAAGGCTCCTATAATACCCAGCTTATCCTTTCGTTCTTCCGAATGGGCAATGATTGACCATGAACAACCCATGTTTTTTGCAGCCGCTGCCGGCAGGTTCGTTGTAAAAGCTCCAAAGTTTCCGCCGGGCATGACATTTTCCCTAAAAACGCCTTGACAGCCAATATGAAGATTGCTTGTTTCTTCAGCCGGATAAGATGCCAATTTTTCCATAGCAGGAATCAGCAATGCCTCCGGCAAAAGATAGGTCAACCGAATATCTTCCAGTTTCCCAAGGCCATGTTTGACACTTTCATCCACTACCCATTCAATCCACTCTTTAGGATTATCCAATGGGCATATGCCCCCCAAGCTTTTGGGCACATCGAATCTTTTCAGATTTACAAAAATTTCACGCACTATGGTTGCCTCCCCGTCTTAAATTTTCTCTTCTTTTATTCTTCCTCATTCTCCGCTCTCCATTCCCACTCATTTAACAAATTCCGCATATTCCGGCAGCGGACCGCCGATAAGTGGTTTGCAATAGTCAATAAATGCCTGTGTGACATCATTCCCTCTTTCATTGATAAAATTGTCGGGCAATACTGCTTCCGTCATCATCACTTGCTCTATCGGAATCAGTATGGTCTCACATGCATAGGAAGGTGCAGATGCCCTTTCAAATCCCACCATGTATCCCGTACTGCCTTCTATTGCAGCTTTGGCAGCAAAAGCGCCTGCCCGTATCGCCTCTTCTCTATCCGTTGCCGATTGCAGGGTTGCGGATGATCTCCCCAGAATACCCGGTTTTTCACTTCTTGCCTTGATTCCCAGCTCTTTAATCACCAGCATTGCCAGATGTGAACTAACATCTCCAAAATACACATCTCTTCCTTTTGTCAAGATAGGATCTACAATGGGGTCACCTTTTTCATTTTTGAGTCCTTCACTTGCAACAACGATGACACCACCCAATCGGTCATAGAGGCGTTTTACATCTTCCAAAAATTCCTTTTCATTAAAAGCTCTTTCGGGAACATATATAAGATGGGGAGCGTCACCTCCGTTCTTGCGTGCCAGTGCCGAACTTGCCGCAATCCATCCGGTGTTTCTGCCCATAGATTCAATGATAGAAACATGGATAGGCATGGCCTTTACATCCTGTGCCGCTTCTGCAACCGATACGGCCAGATATCTTGCAGCACTGCCGAATCCCGGACTGTGATCGGTAATAGCAATATCATTGTCTATGGTTTTAGGAATACCGATCACTCTGATATCCTGCTGCGCTGCCTTTTTATAAATCTTTCCGCATGTGTCCATGGAGCCGTTACCGCCATTGAACAATACATATTTAATATTCTTCTTGACACATACCTCAACAATCTTTTCATAATCCTGGTCTGTCAAATGGGTTCTTGACGTACCGATAGCCGTTGCAGGCGTCTGAGGCAGAAGCGCTATTTTCTCTTGCGGCTGCTCCTTAAAATCAATAAGGCTTTCATTAAGAATGCCGTCTACACCGCCTATGGCTCCATAGATCGAACCGATATCTTCATGTTTTTTTGCTTCCTGAATAGCTCCGTAAAGGGATGCGTTAATAACCGGTGAAGGCCCTCCGCCGTGTGCGATTAAAACATTTGCTTTCATCACTATTTCACCACCTTTTCCATGATTTTGCTATACTCTTCCAGCATACGATTGACAACATGAGCTTTTAATGATCTCATCACCAATGTCCTCCCAAATTTTGTTTTGTTCCAAACCTTTGGATTTCTTCGAAAAAAATTTTAAAACATTACTTACTATAATTATATATATTCTATATAAATTTAAAAATTCCTGCAAAATCCAAACGTTTGGAAAAATTTTTTACAATTATTTTATCAATTTCCTTTCGCCACTGATAAGCCAAACACATTACAAACTCCAGTACTCATACCACAGCTTTCGGTTCACCAAACACAATTAAGCATAGTACACTATTGTCCCTTCCGCTTTTCAGGCAGGCGTTGTTGATTATATCGTAAAGAACGCCAAGCCTCAAAAAATTATTCATGCAATTAAGGATGCATATTACCACCGTTCTCCTATACGCCCGACCATTGCCAAAAAAAATTAGAAAAGAATTTATGAGCGTAAAGCTTACCGAAGCAAGCTTCTTATATTACCCACAGATTGTTACCTAGCATTCATAAGAATAGTAATCGAAAAAAATATCTTCGTCCAACCGGACGATGTTTCACCATTAAGCCTTGACATATGCATAACAATTGTATATACTTTGTATATACAATTGTTATTGGAGTTGATAGTATGATAACAAAGCTTCAAAAATGGGGAAATAGTCAAGGCTTTAGAATACCAAAGCAACTACTTTATGAAGCATCTTTTTCCGAAGATCAAGATGTAGAAATCGTTGCAATGGATGGCAAAATTATTATTAAACCTCTTTCAAAAATCCGTCATAAATATTCATTGGAAAAATTATTGGAAAATATTCATTCTGATGATAGTGTTCAGGAAGAAGATTGGGGTAAGCCTCTAGGAAAGGAAGTTTGGTAATGAAAACCTATATCCCCGCAAAAGGTGACATCGTTTGGCTTACGTTTAATCCCCAAGCGGATCATGAACAGATGGGAAGAAGACCGGCCATCATTGTTAGTAATACGTTATTCAATGAAAAAACAGGACTTGTCGTCGCTTGCCCTGTTACTAGCACTGTCAGAAACTATCCTCTACACGTTGCAGTACAAAATTGCGAAAAAATTAAGGGCTACATTATGGTTGAACAAATAAAATCCGTTGATTATCATGCTCGAAATATTGAATTTATCGAAAAAGCGTCTAATGAACTTTTGAATGAAGTATTAGCAATACTCGATGCATGTTTGTATTGAGGCAAAATCAATTTGCCCGATTCCTCTGCAGCAATCTTAACCGCTATAAACAACGTTAACAACACCAAACAAAAAATAGGATATCCGACCATCACACCTTGCACCATGCTTCCTATCAAACACATTACAAACCCCAGCACTCATGCGCAGTAGACTATTTTCCCTTCTGCAATGGTAAAACGCACATTATAATCCCTATCAAGGATTACCAGATCCGCATCTTTGCCCAGAGATATACTTCCTTTCCGCTGGTCCAATCCGAGCAGTTTTGCAGGATTGTACGTTATCGTATCGATACATTGTTCCAAGCCTTTGCCGGTAAATTGAACAATGTTTTTTAATGCCTGAATCATCGTAAGGGTACTGCCGGCTCTTGAAGAACCATCGGCCAGTCGGGCATCCCCATCCTTTACAATAATATCGGCGGGACCTAATTTATATTGACCGTCCGGCACTCCCGCGGCCATAATACTATCCGTTACGCCAATAATCTTGTCCATGCCTTTGGCTTTGACCGCCAATCGGACAATACCCGGATGTAAATGGCGGCCATCACAAATTAACTCACAAAAAATATCACTTTCCAGACAAGCACCGATAATAGACGGCTGATGGTGATGCAGCGGTTTCATGGCATTAAATAAATGTGTTGCACTCTTCACACCTGCCTCAATACAGGCCATACATCGATCATAATCCGCTCCCGAATGCCCAATGGAAACGATAATATCTTTTAACGTGACATGTTTTATAAAATCCACAACATGCTCGGTTTCCGGGGCCACTGTCACCAATTTTATGTTGTTGCCCGATATCCGATCATATTCCTCAAATTGTTCAATAGAAGGCGGCACAATAAGCTCTTCCGGCATTGCACCTTTGAATGCTTTGCATAGATAAGGCCCTTCCATATGAATGCCGAGAATTTTTGCTCCTTTTGTGCCTTGCTCTTTAACAGTCCTGATATTTCGCAAGGCCCGCTTAAAGCCCTCCTGTGCAGCCGTTAACAGCGTAGGTAAGAATCCGGTTATGCCTTGCTCCGCATAAAAAACCGTAAGTTCGTCAAGTTCACGCCCGGCAGCATTGTTGATATCTATTCCGCAACCACCATGTGTGTGAATATCAATAAAACCGGGCAATACTGTCAAACCAGAGGCATCTATCCTGTTTGCCGCTTTTCTGTCATCCCTTTTTTCACAAACTTCGGCAATCATGGCACCGCTAATCACTAAATCCGCTTTTGTAAATTTCCCCTCTTGTAAAACCCTCCCATTCCGAATCAGTAGTTGATCATCCATTCGATCTCACCTCTTGCAAATTATTTGTATTTTAATTATAACCTATATAGACTGCAAAATGTACAGCTGCTCAAAAACCATTTTTAAAAACATAACATCTGTTTTATATCCTTATTCATTTTAGCATTAATATCATTCCCATCACTGCCATAAAAAAGTAAATTAGCTTATTTAACATATGGCGCTTGAGTTTCGCAAAGATTTTCAAGCCAATGTAGCTGCCTAACAAAACAGCAACCACGGCTGCTCCTGCCAACTCCAAAACCCTCTCATTGATATTGCCGTAAGAAATATGTAATAAAATAGAATATAGGCCCCCTATCAGAAAGGTGGACTGGATCGTTGCATGATATTCCATTTTATCGGAAGCGGCAGAAAAATAATATATCACCAACGGCGGCCCGTCAATATTGGATATCCCTCCAGAGATGCCGCTGATTAGACCTGCTATCATCCCATTTTTGACAGAAGCTTTCATCTTGATTTTTTGATTGTAAAAGGCTAAATAAACCGAAAGCAATACCAATACCAAGCCCAATATCATTTTTAACAGTGCTTCCGGATAATGCATCAAAATATAGATCCCCACGGTGCTGCCTGCAAACGAAAAAACAGTGGGCCCAAACATTAATTTTATATTGATATGATCTCTCAGCCGATAAACCATTTGTATCAGCATCATAAAGGATGAAAGCAAAACGACCGCTGCAGCAACCTTAAACGGTATGAACAAAGGCAGCAATGCCATGCAAAAAATGGCATATCCGAATCCCATCGCACCTTGTATCATGC
>JAKSBV010000197.1 GCA_022360955.1 Bacillota bacterium | reverse complement strand
CATCGTATCCAATGTACCCTTGAAGCCGCTTAAATGATACAGCAGAGCTCCCATGAAGGAATCTCCCGCTCCCGTAGTATCTGCAACCTTCGTATCATAGGTATCCAATTGGCCGGTTCCGGCAGCACATCTATAGTAGCAACCTTTGGGGCCTAACGTTACCACCACTAATTTGATGCCCATATCAAACAACATTTTGCTTCCTTTATCCAAGTCCGTTTGTCCTGTCAGAAATGCCAGCTCAACCTCGGAAATCTTTAAAATGTCTGCATATTGCAGGCCTAGCGCCATTCCCTCTTTCGCCGCATCATCACTTTCCCATAGGGGAGGCCGCCAGTTCGGGTCATAGGATATGAGCGCACCACTTTCTTTCGCATACCGAACTGCTTTCAATGTGGCACTTCTTGCCGGTTCACCGGTCATAGAAAGAGAACCGAAGTGGAATATTTTGGCGTTTTTAATCACCTCTAGTTCCAAATCCACTTCGGTCAGCATGGTATCGGCACCGGGCCTGCGATAAAAACTAAAAGACCGGTCACCTTTCTCATCCAGATGCACAAATGCAAGCGTAGTATCCGCCCTATCGGAAAATTTCAGTCCACTTGCATCGATTGCATTACTTTCAAGAACTTCTTTCAGGAAATAACCGAATTGGTCCTTTCCCACCATCCCTGTAAAAGCGCTTTTTCCTCCTAGTTTGGAGACTGCTGCCAGTACATTTGCAGGCGCCCCGCCAGGATTTCTTTCAAACAAGACATTTCCTGCATCTGAAATACCGGCAGGCGTAAAATCAATTAATAGTTCACCCAATGCCACAACATCAAACATATACTATTACTCCTTTCACGTTATCTGGGCATTTATTGATTGCAACACCATAAAGGAACAAATTCTGCACCGCAGTTGTTACAGAATAAATTTTTCAATCGTATGGGCCACCCCATCTTCTTCATTGGATAAGGCAACATAGTCTGCCAATTGCTTTACTTCATCGGGCCCATTGCTCATGCAAACCCCCAGGCCGGCATATTCTATCATGCTGATATCATTATAGGTATCTCCTATTGCCATGATTTCTTCTTGTTTGATCCCCAAATGCTCACCTAAAAATTTTACCGCTGCACCTTTGGTGCCGTACTTATTGGTAAATTCCAAATAAAAAGGCTTTGAAAAGAATACATTCATCTCTTCTCCGCACAATGCCTCTGCTTGAGGCTTTATTGCTTTCAGCCTTTCATGTTCGTCGATTAAAATGATCTTGGTAGTGGGGCCATCTAAAAATGCACTGAGTTTTCCAATGGCTTTCATAGGCATGGTCTTGGACAGGCTCCGATACGCTTCTGCCCATTTCGTCATCTTTTCCACATAAATGATATCATCTACAAATATATTGCAGTGGATATTCATCTTTTCTGCAAGTTCAATAATAGGCATGGCCTGGCTGCATGCCAGCTCTTTTTTATACATAACCTGTCCGTTTCGCGTATCTACCACCCGTGCCCCTTGGTAGGTAACCACCGGAAGGTCCAATCCCACAACATCCAAATAATGGGCGACGGATAGGGTCGCTCTGCCCGAAGCCAGTGTGACCTTGACGCCTTTGTCCACTGCCCTTTGTATGGCTTTAATATTTCTTTGACTAATCGTCAGATCATGACGTAATAATGTATCATCCAAATCTATTGCCAGTAATTTATATTGCATGATAATTCCTCTCTTTCATTGTTGTTTTGGAGTACAGGATTCGGAGGTTGAGAGTTGGAGTTGAGGCAAGGAGATTTTTCGGTATATTTGCCAAAGGCCGAAGTGCTAGCTATAGTTTAACGTATTCTATTTCTTAGCTTACGCTTATAATATCCTATGATCATGCTGTAACCCAAATCATAGATGACAAAAGCGATTTCTGCCAATATAATCGTAACCCATATGTAAGCATAAAAAGTGACGGTTTCCAACAGCATCTTGGTGACAACCCAATAGGTAACATATAGTGCTGTGTTAAACAACGCCAGTTTAATCATCCATTCCAATACCAGATGATTCAGTTTTTCAACATAATATTTAATAATGCCATAATATCCGAAAAATAGCAGATACGGGATCAACATAATCTTATTGGGAATAATAATGAAGGCCAGTGCTGTGGTAGCCAAATACGTAACGGCAGCAAAAGGTACGCCGAATTCGATCACGATGGTAAAGATAAACATGGAACCAATGGCATAAAAAAATAAACGATTGGTCGGCAGTATACTTGCCATATATAAACAAATAATCGATAACGCCGTTACAAACCCGCCAAACGCAACCTTTCTGCCTATATTATTCTGCATCTCTAATCCCCTGTGATTTTATTTTCATACCCCAATCACACTCCCCTATTTTAGTTGACATCTGAAAGCAAACCGTTCCTTCGCATACGGCGCACACCAAACCACTGTTCATACTACGAGCTCTGGGTACCACTATTCATACCTCGAACTATCTAACAACAGCTGATCAAATCCCCGCCCAAGCATTCACAGCAGCAGTCAGCACAAATAATCGATGTACAACAGTCGCAGTTTGACATTCCTCCACCATATCCCATACCGTGTCCCACATCTCTATACGTCGTGTTCCTGGAAGATATATTGTTTAATGCTGCACGGTATTCGGCATTATTAGGGTTCATAACAACTGCCTGCTGAAAATAGTGGTAAGCTTGCTCATACCAGCCCCTTTTAACAAATATGGCTCCTTTTAGAAAATGCCATTCCGCATTTCTTTCGGAAATACCCTCCAGCATTTGGTTCGCTTCTATGACATTGCCGCCTTCAATGAGTCGTCTAATCTGCATATAGGCGCCGGTACTGTTACTGCTATAGTTCTGCCTGTTCCAATGATTACTCCGACTATCCTGATGAGACTGATTGCCTGTCCCTTTATTTTTCATTAAGAAGTCATAGGCTTCGTTAATTTCTTTCATTTTCTCTTGTGCCAAATCCGAAAGCGGATTATTGGTATACTGGTCGGGATGATATTTCCTCGCCTGTTCCCGATAGGCCTTTTTAATCTCTTCCTCACTTGCACCCTCTCTGAGGCCCAATACTTCATAAGGATTCCTCATTTTTAATAGCTCCTTTATTCATTATTTGCTCCATTCTGTATCTTACACCCATATAGATAATATTCTCCAGGATGCTTTGGTTATATTTTACGTCAAGCAGTTCAAAGCTTTTCGCAATATTGTCCATTGTAAAAGTTAAAGATATTTCCATTGGTTCTCTTACACGTTCTATGAATGTTTGTATCGGCTCCCTGTGATCGTACTTATATTGTAATAATACGGGATTATACTGGTTTTGTTTAATATCTTTCTCAATATCGTGAAAGGCATCTAAAATATAAATCCATCTTCCCAGATTGTAGCCCAGCCATGCCAACACCCTTACTGTTTTTTCGTCCTCCAACAACGGATAGACAAAAATTTCTTCCATTAATTTGGCAAAGGCATCGGCGCTTTCATCTATGATATCACACTTGCTATGCTCCAGTTGTGCCAATTTTTCCAAATGCTTTTTGATATTGCTATACTTTTCCGGATAGGCCTTTTTTGCCTTTCGCACCGGAAGCAGATAGGCCAATAATGCAGCCAAAGCAGCAAAATTTCTATCGTCTTTCCAATCGTCCAGCAGTTTAAAATAGACAAGCATGATGCTCATATGCGCACTGTATTGAATATACCGGTTAGGCTGCACGATCGGCTTTTTCTTAATGGGACTGACAATACACGTTTCTGCTTTACTTTGATCCCGGGTCTTATCTATAGATGATAACAACAAGGCGAGGAATGCAAAATCATAATTTAACCCCATTCTAACCAGCTGGTTAAATTCCTTTCCCAGCACTTTACATAGGCCGCAATAGTAGGCCTTAAAACAATTATATTCTCTGATTTTCAGTTCTTCTTTATACGGTATGACATAACCAAACAACAAATCCACTCATTTCGTTAAAGATAGAGATAATAAACAGTAAAGTTTGAAATATAATCCTGCTCCGGCAACTGGTATCTCAAGGATACAAATAGTTGAGGGCTGAGAGATGAGGGTTGAGAATATCCCCAGTATTATACAACACCTCGTTGCTATTTTACTCTCCATCCCTGTTGGCTCAGATTCCGACCTCCGCCTTCTGACCTCCGACCTCCGGTTCATACGATTATATATCTAACGCTAGTGTGCGTTATCTATAACCAACTGCACTCTTAAAGTCGGGTATCTATAATACCTCGCGATTCACCCTTTACAGAATATCTTCCATGCGTTCCGCACTTGTACCAATTATTGTAAGTCGCTGAAATTTACTTTTTCTCTCTACTATTTTAAAATAAGATACGTAAAATAGCAATAAAAAAACTTTCTCTACAAACCAATGACCCTATATGCCCCGTCCAATCTCTTTAATATATCCAATTCCCGTTGTTGGCAAGCAAACAAAATCACCTGTCTTTCCCGGGAAATGCTTAATAAAAAATCCAATGTATTGGCCAATCTTTCATCGTCGTATTGGGCAAAGGGCTCGTCAATGATGAAGGGTAACGTTTCTTTGCCCGACAGCAAACGGGCCACAGCCAATCTTAATGCAAAATATATTTGATCGATTGTACCGTCGCTCAGCATAGGCGCCGCCAGCGTACCGCTGTGAATATCGCGGATAACGATATCCAGCTCGGAGCTTGCATCCACTTTTTGATATTTGTCCGCCGTTATTTTACTCAAAATCTCACTCATACTTGTATTCAACGAGGGAATGTAATTTTGTTGGATTTCTTGAAGGGATTGGGCCAGAAAATATTTTGCAGTTTCAATGGCTTCCCTTGTATCTTCATACGCTTTCTTTTCTTTGACAGCCACGGCCAGTTGCTCTTCAATATCTCCGGGATGCCGGTCGTTTGCCGACAATATCTCCAGTTCCTTTGTCGAGGCACTGATTTTTAACTCTATCTTTCTCAATGCTTGTTGTTGTTCTTCTATCATCCGGTCAATTTGTGCTGCGGTAGTGCTTTCATCTATTTGATACCGGCTCATCAATGTCCGGTATGCTTGGACATCCTCTTCGTCCTCATCGCCACTTTCAATATCTTCAATAACTGTACAGGACGCAATTTCCAGATTGCTGCTCAACATCTCGATTTCTTTTTGACTTTCCTCCAATTGTCTTTGCAACTCGGTGCGCGTATGAAAGGCCTGCTTGAATTCATGTACTAAAGCAGGAAGAAGGGACTTCTCGGCACATCCGACTCCTGCCGCCTGTAATTTTTGGCATAGCAGCCGATATCTTTGTTCTTTCTTTTGGACAACATGCTCGTATTCATTTTGAAGCTCTTGTATTATTTTATGGAACCCCTCGACCTCTGCATTTCTGTCCGTTTCCGGGTCCAATGGCTGTTTTCTCAACTGCAAAGTCCTTATTTTATAGATTATTCCTTTACGGTAGTTAAACAGCAGAAATACCGTCATTGGCACTGCAGCTAATAATAAATACCATAATGGATTGATATTGCCCAATACCGCTGACGAAAGGCCGGCTATGGCTGTAATGATTACACTGAGTACCACACCTGTGTTCAGTGAATGATTCAATTGCCGAATCTGATCTTCTATAAGCTGATTGCGGATATCCTTTTGTGCAAAATCTTTGGAGTCGTTTTGGCTTTTGTCTTGTATGGATTTTTTTTCCTTGAGATAGGCTTCAATTCTTGCATTCAGCTCTTCGGCCCGTTTTTCTAAGAATTTGATATCATTGAAGTCGTTTTCCAGCGCTTCGACATCCTGCTTGGTAACCTTGGAAAATCGATCGTACAAGCGCAGCTGCTGTTCTATCATTTCTTGATTCTGCCTGCATTGCTCCAGTTTTTGATTGAATGCTTCATACCGGTGCAGCAAAGGTTGTCTTTTATGGCGTTTGATCTGTGCCAACTCTTCCCGTTGCTGTACAATATCCTGTGCCTGCAGGTGCAGCTCATTGCATTGCTGCTGTAATGCACGGACCGTCTTGATCTGCTCATACGCCTTTTCTTTTTCTTCTTCCAGTTCATCAATGAAACGATTGATCTGAATAAGTTTCTTATGTTTTCCCGTATGGCCCTGTCCTATCTCATCACTGATTCTTTCCAAATTTTTAACAGCATGATTGTAATCAATGTTTTCATCTCCGTATTTACTTAAGCGGAGCAGTCTCTCCGTAATATCACCGCAGTGCTTTTTTGCAACCCTTACACCCCTTTGTTTGATCAGGACCGACGCTTCAAAGGCAGCACGATTTACCCCTGTCTGTTCCTCCATCCATAAAACATCCTTTTTATCGACAGGAAATAAGGCGGTTATATCCTGATGCGGTTCGGAAGTGAAGACAGAAGTTGTTCTCCGGTTAAAGTTCTTTTCCACCCTATGGCTTTGACCGTTGTCCATCGTATATTTGAGGGTATTCACCGCTCCAAATTCTTTTTGGTTCCACGGCAGATATCTCTTTTCCTCTTCCCTATTCAAGCCGTACAACATACCGCTTATAAATGCCTGCAGCGTAGTCTTTCCCGATTCGTTCGGGCCGCAAACCACATTGAGTCCTTTGTCAAAACCAATTTCTTTTTGAGCGAATTTTCCGAAACCGCTGATGACCACTTTCTCTATTCTCAAATATCTTCACCTGCCATTATAAAACTCGAGGGCATCCAGCCCCATGTACAATGCCTTGTACAAGTTTTTTCGCTTTTCTTCATCCCGGGTACCATTGACTTCCTCCAGCATCTTTCGTACAAAAACGCCTTTTAAGTTGTGTTGCTTGCTCAATGCGTCAAATTGATAATCGGGAGAGGTGCGATCAATTATTTTCAAGTAGTAGCAATATGTCTGCTGGCGGGAAACAATGAGATCAACATCTATCTCCATATCCCGTTTTTTCCTGCCTGCCAATACTATTCTAACGATGTTCTCCGCCTGCCCCTCCAATTGTCCCCGTATGGTCTGCTCCACCTCTTCCATCCCTGTCATACCGGAGATATCTATCTCTTTTGTTACATATTCCCGCTTATGCATCTTTATAAATCGGGTTTCAATGCGATTGTCCGAAACTTTCCCCACAATGACACCGTGTTCTCCCGGCTCATCAAATCCCAGCGGCTCGGGGCTTCCGCAGTAAACAATACTGCCGTCCATATACCGGGCCGTTTTATGAAAATGGCCCAGTGCAACATAGTCAAAGCCATAGCCGCTAAGCTCTTTACTGTTGATGGGATGATAGGGACATTCGTCGCCAATGCTGTCCACAGTGCCGTGCACGACAAGTATCTTAGAAAACGAGGAATACTCATCTCCCGGTATAGGCCCATGCTGCAGCATGGACTCGTATTGGTGCGGGCCGGTAAAGCCTGCACCGCAAATCACAGCATGACAGTCCGGCAGCGGTACACATTCCGGCGCACCGGTAAATATATGGACATTGGGAGGCCAATCCAGCATGGCATAATAGGAATTTGAGACATAAGGATCATGATTACCGGGTGATATAAATATTTTCACTTCCGGTATCCGTTTGAATTGATTGATCACAAATTCGGCCGTATCTTTCCTGACATAATCATGTTCGAATAAATCCCCGCTAATAAGCAATAACTGTGCTTTTTGTCCAATCACTTCATCGATAATACCTGCAAAGGTATCTCTTAATTCCTGTCTTCTTGCTTTTGCCTTGTCTCCGGTTAATCCCGAAGCCATAAAGCGTGCATCCAAATGTATATCTCCACAATGAATGAAGGTGTATTCACCCATTCGCCTCTCCTCCAAACACATGTTCTTTGCTCCATTGTATACTATTTTCATTAAAAAGACAATAATCAAAAAACCGGGATTTCTCATCCCGGTTTTTAATATTCTCCTATTTTTTTAATGCTCGAACCACGATTTTTGCATGATTATCGGTCTATCTTTGGCATGACGGCTTGATCAAAGAACGCCCTCATATTTTCTTCATTGACCGAACGGACATCCCCATCATCAATTTTTACACAAACTCCTTTGGCACACTCGCCGAGACAAAAAGCCGCATTGACGGTTACTTGATCTCCAACGTTATATTCATTAATAATACTTTGCAATCCGTTAATGACATTATAGGCTCCCTTTAGATGACATGCACTTCCTATACATACATGGATCGTTAACATTTTTATCACTCCTTTGTGTGCACACCGCTTTTGAGAGGGTTGTGAAGTAAATGATGCTTTTTCTGCAGTATGCCGTTATAAAGTGCCATAATCATAGGATTCTCCTCTGATCGCTTGATTTGTGAGGTTTTATCCACTTTATACAGGCCTTTGGCCCTTTGGGTTTTGGTAGCGGTACTGCCGTTCATCGGCTGACCGGCGCCCCCTATACAACCGCCGGGGCAGCCCATTACCTCTACAAAATCATAAGATTTTTTCCCCTTGCGTACCGCCTTCATAAGCTCTTTTGCATTCTTCAAACCGTGAACAACAGCAAGTCGAATCGTTTTTCCTTCTATTTCTACAACCGCTTCCTTGATACCGTCCATTCCTCTAACACCGGTAAATGTAATTTCCTTGAGGCTGTTTGCCGTCTTCTCTTTGTAACACCTTCGGAGTACTGCTTCCGCCACGCCTCCGGTTACACCGAAGATGAGTCCTGCACCACTGGCAAGTCCGAAAGGCATATCGACCGCTTCTCCTTCCAAATCATCGAATACGATACCCGCCTCTTTAATCATCAACGCAAGCTCCTGGGTTGTGATGACCACATCCACATCCTTTTCTCCCGCTGTTTCAAACTCGGGTTTGGCCGCCTCATATTTTTTGGCCGTACAGGGCATAACGGAAACTACTATCGTTTGTCTGCGGTCCAGTTCTTTTGTACTGCGGTAGTGCTCCTTGATAACCGCACCGAATATTTGCTGCGGCGAACGGCAGGTTGAGATATGCCCCAGCATTTCGGGGAACTTTTGCTCTGCATACTTCACCCAAGCAGGACAGCATGATGTAAACAAAGGCAGGTCCTTACCGCTTTTCAATCTTTCCATAAATTCTTTTGTTTCTTCCAAGACCGTCAAATCCGCTGCAATACCCGTATCATAGATTTCGTCAAATCCTAACTTTCTGAGCGCCGCAACAATCTTACCCGTTACAATCTCACCGGCAGCAAATCCGAATTCTTCTCCCAGTGCAACCCTTACCGCAGGTGCAATTTGAACGACTGCTCTCTTGTCTTTGCTGTGGAGTACATCCCACAGTTTTTCCGTTTCGTTCTTAACATATAGTGCACCGGTGGGACAAACGGCCGCACACTGCCCGCAATTCACGCACTCTACGTCCGCCAGCTGCTTGTTAAATGCCGGCGTCACTTTTATCTTGGACCCTCTATAGGCAAAACCGAGCACACCTACACCCTGCACTTCTTCACACATTCTCACACAATCCCCGCACAGGATACACTTGTTCGGATCTCTCACGATAGATGGACCGCTTTCATCCAGCTCATGCTTACTGTGCGTTGCGTCAAACCTGACTTTCTTAATCCCAAATCTTGTGGCCAGCTCCTGGAGCTTACATTTTGTGTTCTTTTCACAAACTGTGCAATCCCTATTGTGATCGGATAATAGCAATTCCAATATCATCCGTCTATATTTTTGAATCTTCGGTGTATTGGTCCATATCTTCATACCGTTTTTCGGCGGCGTTGAACAAGAAGCAATGGTTCCGCCCCATTCATCCTCTACGATACACATCCGGCAAGCTCCGTAAATACTCAATTCCGAATGATAACAAAAAGTAGGTAATTCAACCCCTGCTTTCCTGACCACTTCCAAAATATTTTTTTCACCATCATAGGCTACATTTTGTCCGTCTATTAACATCGTTCCTTTCATCACACTTACACCTCCTCAATTGCATCAAATGGACAAGAATCCAAACATGCACCGCATTTAATACATTTTTCCTGGTTAACCTTATAGGGTTGTTTGATTTTACCTTCAATCGCATTCACGGGACATGCTCTTGTACATTTACTGCACCCTTTGCAAAGCTCTTGACGGATTTCAATCCTCTTTAACGCCTGACATGTGCCGGTCGCACATTTTTTGTCTACCACATGGGCAAGATATTCATCCCTAAAGTATTTGAGCGTACTCACAACGGGATTGGCCGCCGTTTTGCCCAATCCGCATAGAGCTGTGTCACTGATGGTATCGGACAGCTCCTCAAGCATATTGAGATCTTCCATAGTGCCTTTCCCGTTTACAATCCTCTCTAGGATTTGCAGCATTTGTTTTGTACCCTCCCGGCACGGTACACACTTTCCACAGGATTCATTCTGTGTAAAATTCATAAAGAAACGCGCTACTTCCACCATACATGTATCTTCATCCATGATGACCAGGCCGCCGGAACCGATCATCGCATCTACTTTCTTCAACGAGTCAAAATCAAGGGGTAAATCCATATGTTCTTCCGTTAAACAGGCCCCGGACGGTCCGCCGATTTGTACGGCTTTGAATTTTTTACCGTCTTTAATGCCGCCGCCTATATCAAAAATGATTTCATGCAGCTTAGTACCCATGGGCACTTCAATTAATCCCGTATTGTTGACATTTCCCGTTATCGCAAAAGCCTTTGTACCCGGACTTTTTTCCGGCCCCATCGACTTATACCATTCGCTGCCGTTCATAATAATCTGGGGAACATTCGCAAAGGTCTCCACATTATTGAGTACGGTAGGTTTTGCCCACAATCCCGCTTCTACCGTTCTGGGCGGCTTTACTCTCGGCATCCCTCTGTTGCCTTCGATAGAAGCCGTCAATGCGCTTCCTTCTCCGCACACAAAAGCTCCGGCTCCTTGATTGATCAATATCTCAAAATCAAAGCCGGCATTTAAAATATTTTTCCCCAACAATCCGTATTCTCCGGCTTGTTCAAGGGCTATTCTCAATCGCTCCACCGCAAGCGGATATTCGGCTCTTACATAGATGTACCCTGCCGACCCCCCTGTAGCAAATCCTGCTATAATCATCCCCTCTATCATTCGATGGGGGTCACCTTCCATGATGCTTCTATCCATAAATGCGCCGGGATCGCCTTCATCTCCGTTACATACCACATATTTGACCGGATTGTCTTGTGCCAGCACCTGCGACCACTTTCGTCCTGCCGGGAATCCGCCGCCTCCCCGCCCTCGCAAGTTAGCATTCGACATCTCTTTGCAAATCTGCTCCGGCGACATCTGATGCAGTGCTTTTGCCAGTGCTTGATAACCGCCTCTTGCGATATATTCCTGAATGGACTCCGCGTCCATATGCCCGCAGTTTTCCAACACAATTCTGGTCTGTTTTTTATAAAAAGGAAGTTCTTCCTGCTTCGCATAGAGCTTTCCTTCCCAGTGGCACATCAATCTTTCAACCGGTTGACCTTGGATAAGCGTCTTTTCTACAATTTCTTCACAATCTTCCAGCTTAACCTGCAGGTATAAGTAGTCATAGGGTTCGATCCTCACCAAGGGACCCATTTCACAATAACCGTGGCAACCGCTTTTCTTCACACCGATCCCCTGTTTTTCTTCGGCGAGTTCCACCGAAACCAGCAGACCTTTCGTTTCTACCATTTTTTTGATGGCATCATATATTTCTAAGGAACCTCCGGCTACGCATCCCGTTCCTGCACATACCAATACCTTTTTTTCCTGTTGCGCGAGCAAACGGTTAACGTCTTGTGCCGTCTTTTCCAGTTGTTCTACTGTTTTGATCCTCATTGCGCCCCCTCCTTTCTACACGTGTCCAGCAATGCGACTGTGGATTCAGGGGTCATTTTTGCATATACCTTCTCGTTTACGGTAATAACCGGTGCCAGACCACATGCACCCAGACATGATACTGTTTCGACGGTGAAGAGGGCATCATCGGTTGTATGCTTTTCTTCACTTAATCCCAGTTCTTTACGTAACGCATTTAAGATGGGAATAGACTTTCTGACATGACATGCCGTACCATCACATATTTTAATTACATATTTGCCTTTTGGCTCCAGCGAAAAGTTCTCATAAAAGGTAGCCACGCTGAATATCTTAGCAGGGGTTACCTCCATCTCCGATGAAACATACATTAATACTTCTTCCGGAAGATACCTGTATTCCTTCTGGATTTCCTGCAAAACAGCAATTAAAGAAGATTTTTTACGCTGATATTTTTCAATGATTTCATTGATTTTCTCTTGTTGACAGCTCGTTAGCATGATAAACCTCCCTTTCTTATCTCTATATATTGAATACTGTATACAGTATTCTTAATGGATAACTTTGTTAAAATTCTAACAATAAAATTATATAGGATGTTGGCAGGGGTATCAAACACATATTATTCCGTCTTTTTGACGTCAAAGGTCACGGCGCATTATTCAGATACGGTATTTTTATGGAGGGATGAACGACTTAAATCCAACATGAAAGATAACAAACCCTAGAGATAAAAATATAATGGTATGGAAGTAACCTTATAAACCGGAGATGGGAGGTCAGAGGGCGGAAGTCGGAATATAGCTAAACAAGAGCATAAATCAATCAGCAACAAAAGGCATGAACGGTGGGCGGTTCATTCTCAACCCTCATCGCTCAGCCCTCAACTGCTTTTTGGCCTTGGAATATCTGTTGCCGGAGTACATCTCTTTAAGTTATAAGAGACCAAAAGGGCTGTCTCACCCATAGCATTCACTTGCTATTTTGAGACAGCCCTTTTTGGGTCGGATTTTACTATATAAAATGCATAAAATCGTTGACGCATATGATGGAAAGGTTTAACGCCTGTCATTTTTCCATTTT
>JAKSBV010000188.1 GCA_022360955.1 Bacillota bacterium | reverse complement strand
TACAGCTTCTCTAACATACGCTTCATTTAAATCACCTTTCTCATATTTTATTTAAAAGGTAATCCAAACAAAAACATCCTTATATCCACTCACGCCTTACCTTAGTTCAGTACTGACCGAACATATCTACTCAGTACCTATTTTGATAGCAACACGCACCGTAATTTCTCTATTAAAGTTGTTATTTCTGAAATTTGCTATGTCAGTACTAAAGATACAATAATCGCAAAAGTGTGTAAATTCCTTCATTATTAGGAGTCTTGACGATATAGTACTGTCACTGTCTCGATGTGAATAGAATTATGGTCGCTAAAGACTTGCGGATATCAAAACTTTCAAGATATGCTTTAAACTCTTGATTTTTCTACCATTATTTTTTTGCAAAAGATAAATCATTTATGATGCTATAAGGAAAACTTTAATAAAATATAGTTGCAAACTAAAGGATAATGTTATAATATATAAACATAATGCAATATGACCGACAGTCATGCTGTGTTGTGCTTATATATTATTAAGGAGAGGGGGAAGAATATGACTATCAATTATTTTCAAATAGTTTGTTTTGTATGGGCTTTTATAGGCATTGCCACCAGGATAGTAATGACAGCAATGAAAGACCGTTTCAAGGACTGGGCATTAAATACTGCATATACTCCTAAACAGAAGAAAGGGCTTTATATAGTGGGTTTAGTAACCTATTTAATAGTAGGATATACTTGGTATCAAGTCTTTACAACCGATATAAAGTTTAGCTGGATAATAGGATTGCTTCTTACATTAACTGTAGTAAAGGTTAGTACCGCATTGTTTAATTATCAAGTGTTTCGTAAATTTGTATCTACTATGGTAAATGATGATAAAAAAATGCTTCATTTACATGTAAGTATTCTTATCTTTTCAGCAGTTTTGATATTAATGGGAATATATCTTTATTAAACTAACCTATTGTGCCGGTAATCTTTTTTACAGGGTACCGCATACGGAGTAAAGCCAAGCAGCTGCGCTCCGTACGCCGTACCCTGCACATGAATCAGTCTTTATCGGTATATAACACGCTAAATAGATGACATACCCATGTCTCTTTCCTTCTTCGTGCTTTAATGTCAATTCTTTATCGAGATTTATCTAATATATGTATTTACGATAGCCTCAATGGCCGCTTCATCATTCGGCGGCATGGAAACATCCGCAAACATCTGCCATTCTTCCACATGCTCTGCCGTTTCACCGGGCGCAGTATTTTTCAATTGTCCGAGGCTTTCTATTTCAAGCATCACAGGATTGGTAAAGGTCTCAAAAGACACGCCGAAATCGGGGTATGTGCCCTCCTGCACATGTTGATATCGTTTTACAAACAGATTATTATGATTAAAGTATGCAGCCCAGCCTTCTTCATTGGTAAGCCCAAACTTAAATTTATGGTTCTCGGTCGGGTCTTGTCGGAGTGTAATAAATTGCTCACCCCAGTATACCCTTTTATCATTCATTCTGGTATAGGGCCAAAGCGCAAGTATCCTATTCCCTAAAAGTCCCGTATCCCTTTGCGGCTGCGGCACAACTTCTTTCCCACCGGGCGCCATTACCGATAATGCCCATGGTGCAAATTCAATATCCCATATACCTGTATTGGTAATGCGGTGAATCACTTTTACTTTAGCTTCATCAGGACACATGATCACTTCAATCTCTTTTTGAACCTGCGTCCCTTTTTCAGGTTCAGGTGTCAAACAGATACCGTTTTCCGTTTTGCCCCATGCAACCTTTTGATTGTCCGGATAATAAGAACGAGGCTTTCCTTCGGGGCTGGTCCATAATCGATGTCCGCCGTAAATATACCACTCGCCGCCGCCAAAGACTTCGAAGGCTTTGCCTTTTGCACAAAGCTTCTTTTCGACATCTTCAAAAAACTCGTTTTCCCTGCCTACTAACCCAAAGCGTATAATTCTTGGACCAAAATCCAAAGTAGCAACCAAATCAATAATACCGTTGGATACTTCTACGCAATTTCCCCACTGTCCATACTGAATCTCTTTAATGCATACTTCACCCATGCTATTAACCTCCCTCAACACGATGGATTGACTTATATTTATTAATATATCATATCACAGGAGATGATTGGAAACAATAGTGTTTTAAGTGGGGAGCGGAGTGAGAGGCGTGAGGGGTATTTTGGTTGAATACGTAAAAATATACTGCATTTATCCTTTATATTCGTGTAAATTATTGATATAATAAGGGAATAATGATAGATTTTTTTCATCTGATCATTATAGCCTCATGGAAGGCACAAAGATAACGCACTGTCACCTAAACATTCATTTGAACAAATAACGATGATATCACCTTTTTTGTTCAAATATGAAAGGGCGGTATCTATAAATATAGCATATAGTGGCGGTAAGCAGTGGACAACTTCTTTCTCCCTCCACTCCTCACACCCCACTCCCCACTATTTTACCAAGGCAGGTGTACATATTGAATCTTTCGGAACGACAAAAAAAAATTATTGATATTATAAAAGAAAATCAACCGATTACCGGAGACGATATAGCTAACCGGTTAGGCTGCACCAAGCCCACCATTAGGCCTGATCTCAGCTTATTAAAGTACTCGGGCATTCTAAGCGCAAAACCGAACGTAGGCTATATCCTAAACCACGATACTGCAAATATAAACCACGATTTAAGCTTTTTCAATACAAAAGTAAAAGATGTAAAAACCCCTGCTGTATATGTACCGGAAAGCAGTCCTATACATCACGCCATTATAGAAATCTTTTTAAAAGATGCAGGAACCATTTTGGTTGTAGATGATAATCAACATTTAAGCGGCATTGTGTCTCGAAAAGATTTTTTAAAAAGCATCATGGGCAATATGGATATCCATGACGTACCGGTAGGTGTCATCATGACAAGAATGCCTAATATTATCACTACCTGTGATGATGAAACCATATTACAAGCCGCCGTCAAAATGATGGAGCACAAAATAGACAGTATGCCGGTTGTTGAACAAACCGAGCACAATACGTTTAAAATCACGGGAAAGATATCCAAAACAAATATTTTACAATTATTTGTGGATGTAGGAAAAAGGGGTGGCAGTCTGCCCCCTATTGAATGATATATACTTATTTTTTCAATAGCATTAAAGATACCCAACTTTAAAATCAAAGGTTCTAGTGCGCTGCCTTTATTACCACTATTTATAAAAACACACCCAAAAGTGTGTTTTTATATTGCTTTTTTTGCAATTATGATGTATTATTTAAATATAAAAACGTAGTCATGACGTATTAATTAACATAATAAAATCTCAAAATATGAAGTGCTTTTGACTTGACAGGATTCTATTGTGTAAAATAATCTGAATGACATGATTTCAAAATACCGGAGTAGGCAGTTAGCAGCACACTCGTTCTCCCCACTCCTAACTCCCCGCTCCCCACTAATAGGAGGTATCTATATGTATCAACCTGCCGGCAACTGTTTAATTGGTCAATCAGGCGGACCAACCTCAGTCATCAATGCCAGTTTATGCGGTGTCATCAAACAGGCCTTGAACACCAATATGATTCATAGGATCTATGGTGCGGTGAATGGTATCGAAGGCATCTTGGAGAGAAAAATATTTGATTTCTGTACACAGCTTAAAACTCGGAAAGATCTTGATTTGCTAAAAACCACACCTGCGGCTTATCTGGGCTCTTGCCGCTACAAGCTCCCCGCAATAGATGCAGATACACATGCTTATAAAGAATTATTTGATATTTTTAGAGAATACAATATACGATATTTCTTTTATATAGGCGGAAATGATTCCATGGACACTGTAATGAAACTTTCAACCTATGCAGAAAAAATCTCTTTCCCTATCCGTATTATCGGTATTCCTAAAACCATAGACAATGACCTTGTCGGCACCGACCATACGCCCGGTTTTGGCTCGGCCGCTAAATACATCGCTGCTACTGTGCTGGAGGTCACAAGAGATAGCTATGTATACGACCTCAATTCCGTTACCATCATTGAAGTCATGGGCAGAAATGCGGGATGGCTTACGGCATCATCAGCTCTTGCACGATGTGAATATAACAACAGTCCGGACCTTATTTATCTGCCTGAACTGCCGTTTTCCGTTGAACAATTTATCCGAGACATTCGAACCGTACAAAAACATAAAAAAAATGTGATTGTAGCGGTTTCGGAAGGCATTAAAAATGAATGCGGAAAATATATCTGTGAAGCCGTGAACGATACAAAAACAGATATGTTCGGACATGCAACGCTTGGTGGAACGGGAAAAAGCTTGGAACACATCGTAAAAGCAAATTTTCAAGCCAAGGTGCGTTCCGTAGAATTAAGTGTGCTTCAAAGGTGTGCGATGCATATGGCCTCCAAAACAGATTTGGATGAAGCATATAACATCGGTAAAGAAGCTGTTAACACTGCCGTTAAAGGTCTTACAGGCCGAATGATGATATTTAATCGCAGTACTGCACCGGAGTATAAAATCTCAATTGACAGCGTGGACGTTCGCCAAATTGCCAATGCTGAAAAAAAGATACCTAGGGAATGGATCAATGAACAAGGTAATGACGTCATGCCGCAGTTGATAAAATATATGAAGCCGCTCATTCAAGGGCAGCCGGATTTGGTGATGAGGGATGGCTTACCTATTTTTCTAACCTTGGATACAACGACTTTCCTCCCGAATAAAACGGCTAATGCCGTTTAGAAAAAAAGAAAACAAATAAAACGAGCCGTACAGCATATGGCTCGTTTTTCACGTCTTGATATTATATAAATCTAGATCAAGAAATCACATGAAAGCACGAAGAAGGAAAGTACCACAGGCATGTCATTTATTGATCGTGTTATATATAGAATCAAACGAGGCTGAATAAAAACTCGTGTAAATGGTAATAATCTCCAAAAACAAAATGGAGGTTATCAAATGAAACAATCAAAAAACATTCTCACCGAAAAGGAAATGGAACTGG
>JAKSBV010000368.1 GCA_022360955.1 Bacillota bacterium | reverse complement strand
TTTTTCCAAGCCAGCATATAGATAATGAAAGCAGCTATCCCTGCCCCCGCAATCGCCACAACAGGCAGCCATCTGATACTTACCGACGAAAAATATGTAATCAATAGCACGGCTGCTACTTTAGCACCACCGGTTATTCCTATTATGTCCGGAGAAGCCAGCGGATTTCGTACAAGACCTTGCAGAATCAGCCCGGACACAGCAAGTGAAACGCCTACAAAGAAAGCAAGAAGCATTCTCGGCAGTCTAAGGGTTTCAATGATAAATGCATGATCACCATCACCGGTTCCCAGTATATGTTCCATAACCGACCAAGGATGTATCACGGTGCTCCCCACCGATAGCCCCAAAATGAACAAAATAAAAGATACCAGCAGCAGCGTTGGCAATATAATAAACATCTTCTTCTCTATCAAAAAAGACGTATGATCATATCTGCTTCGTAAAACCCTGTATTTATTCATGTCCTATGCCCCTTCCTTGCAATATAGATGAAGAATGGGACGCCAATAAGTGCAGTCATCACACCGATTGGCATTTCTTCCGGTATAATGACAAGCCTTGCAGCCACATCGGCTAATAATAGCAGGCTTCCTCCAAAAACAGCGCAATAGGGAATGATCCAACGATAGTCAATGCCTACAAATAAGCGAACCACATGGGGGACCACCAGACCTATAAAACCAATGGACCCGCCTATTGCCACCGAACTCCCGGCTAAAAGGATGATAACGGCACCCATTAAAATTTTCACTAATAATACCCTTTGGCCCAACCCTTTAGCAATGTCCTCTCCTGAAGTTAAAATATTGACGGCGTTTCCTAAAAACAAAGCCACAATGCCTGCTCCGGCCATGAAAGGCAATACAGGCAGCATCATATCCAGTTCTCTTCCCGCGACCGAACCGCCCAGCCAAAACAATACTTCTGCCAAACCCTGTTCGTCAATTACAAGCATCCCTTGGGTCAAAGAACTAAAAAATGCAGTGATTGCCGCACCGGCCAGTACGATTTTAATAGGCGATAAACTGTCCTTACCGAGAGAGCCAAGAAAAAATACCATGATTGCAGCAACGGTACCGCCTAAAAATGCAATCCAGACAAGATGCGCAAGCGTATTAATCGAAAGGAGCACAGCCGCAAAAACAACAAAAAACAGCGCACCGGCATTTATGCCGAAAATGCTCGGAGAAGCCAGCGGATTCCTCGTTAAAGCCTGCATCAAAGCACCTGCTACTGCTAAGCTGGCCCCAATTAACATTGCTATAGAGGACCGGGATATCCGAGTTGTCATAATAATAATGTGTTCGGTTGAGGACGGGTCATAATCGGTAAAGGCTTCTATTAATGTTTTCATTGGGGTTCGTACTTGTCCTAGTGCCATACTTAATCCAAATGCAAGTCCTAAAATACACAGAGCCGTTAAAAGACCCATTATCTTCCGGCTTTTCTGTGATAGCAACGGAGTCACAAACATCACTCTTTCAAAAATTTATTTACAGAAGATTTTTTACCCTCTAAATTTTCATAATAATATACATCTATAAATCCTTCCTGTAAACCTCCCATACGCTTTATATGCATGCTCTACGACAGCGTAAAATTAGGGTAAGACAATAAAGTTTTACCCTAATGCCATATAAGGGGTACCTGACTATTTTTCCAAACCAAAGTGCTCATAGATCTGATCCAGCATTTCATGGGCGGCAAGCAAACCGCCTCCCATATTCCAGGCAACGTCATCAACCATATAATCACGTCCGTTTTTAACTGCATCTAGATTCTTCCATAAAGTATGATTTGTCCATTCTTTATAAGCTTCTTGAACATCCTCACCGTCTGAAACGAAAGTGAAAAACACATCTGCATTCATTGAAGGAATACTCTCCTTAGTTGTTAACTTAAGTATTACATTGCCTTCTTCCCTTGCTTTTATCTGGGAGTCAGGTCTTACAAACCCAAGCTCATTTAAGATATTTCCGGCAAAGCCCGTAATAAAAATACGAGCATGATCTGCCCTAAAGTTCAGAACAGACACTTCGACCGGCCATTCGTCACCTAGTTTGGCAGAAATTTTTTCTTTAAAATCAGCAACTCTATGATCCCAATCCAAAAGAAGCTTCTTGGCATCTTCTTCTCTATTCATGGCTTGCCCCATTAATTCAACCGTCTCTTTAAATTCAAAAACCGTTTCATGGGTTACTGTCGGCGCAATTTGAGAAAGCTGATCATAAATCTTCTCATGGCGTAATTTAGAAGCAATAATTAAATCCGGTTTAAGCTTCGCAACCTCTTCCAAATTAGGCTGAGTTTCCAGGCCTAAAATCGGCGTATCTCCCAGATCGTCTCTCAGATATTTATAGACAGGTTTCTCAACCCAAGATTCAACAACGCCTAACGGTTTGACGCCTAAAGCAATTGCAACATCCGTGGCCCCTTGATATAGTGTAACAATTCTTTCAGGTGTGCCTTCTATTTCCGTTTTGCCCATCGCATGCTCAACAACTCTAACCTCTTGCTTGTCGGGGACTTCTTCTTGATCGGGTGTCGCAGAAGTATTTACGGTTTCATCAGCTCCGCAGCCTACGGCGGATATGAGCATTACAACAGCCAGAACGGCTAATAGTATTTTGCTTGATTTAAACATTTCTTTATCCTCCTCATTTTCGGCGCCCCTCTATACGAGAGTCAATTATGTATTCTCACTACGTACTTTTTCACCTTTTGTCACTTCTTTATAATGCAGTAAAAAATACCTTATCACAAAAAGTATTTTAAAACCGAGTTTTCCGATAATGATAATTATTATCACCAAACATTCTACTTTACGTAGGCTCTTTTGTCAAGCATTTTAAAAATATTCAAAAGCATTTTTTAATGGAATCGTTGGGAAATCACCTTTTAAGTACAAAAACCCCGCAAAATCACAGTTATGTGACTCTGCGGGATATACGTTACGTGTAAAGCACAACAGCTTCTATGCAGCTCAGGATGCTTTTCTCTTTTACATCCTCACCCCTCAGGTGCTGCACTTTCTGCATCATTGATGCTTGCTAAAAAGCAACGGCTTCCACACAGTGAAGCAAGAATGATCTGGTTGTTTTTCCCTATCACGATAAAATATAGGATGGGTGTGGCATACTCGAAAAACTGCGGCAAAAGGCAACTATTCAAAATTCAGCATCGGCATAGCAAGGTTTTCTATGCCGATACTAGCAAAGTTGCCCTGTCATTGCGTTGGTTCAGGCGGTGCTGCCGGTTCAAGCATTGACATTAAATTGTCGTAGTCTGCTTGCACTAATTTCCCTTTGGCAGAGTAAAAGTCAATCATCAGCTTTAGCGTGTTTTCCTCAATGCTTTTGTCCGCTATGGCCTTTTGTATGGATGCAACCCTGTTGAACATATCTCTCCCTCCTCTCTTATGGTTCTAAAGCGGTAATTCTAAAGTCAAAGCTTAGATTTACAGCGTTCTGTTTTGTCATATGGTTAGTTAGTATTCTCGCATTTTGCGCTATTGCATTAGTATTGCTGTCCCTTTGCGCCGCTGCGTTGATGGGAGCTTTGTAGCTTATGGTGGGCAGTGTAGTCTGGCTGGGGTCGGTGGCGTATTGTACAACTGTTCCCGCGAGGTCAGCTTGGGCTGCTGCTAAGTTTGCATATGTACCTTTTGCTACTACAACACGTAGTTTTGCGCTACCTAGCACATTATAACTTTTGCCTACATTATTTAAAGAATCAATATTTGATTCTGCAATTTCTGGATATAGGCCTAGAATATAATTCCCACTTATACCACTTTGTCCACCTGCGTAGCCAATAAGTTCCCTTGTTCTTACGATATCTACATTTGTAAATGTCGTAGTATCGATTGAATGTATATCCGTACTTTGTAACACCATACGATCCCACGGTTCAACGATCAACGTCCCATTTGGATAGCAGGTTAACGAGGTGGTATTCATATTGTACTCTTGCTCCTGCGCTAATTGATAAATTAGTGATATCGGATTGTTGTTTAAGTAAGTTTTAAAGCTTGCTAAGTCTGTTATTCCTGTTTCTACCTTGTCTACTATAACACCCAAACTATTGCTCCCGGTTACTCCAATACAAGGATTCTCACTAGCTGTTGTGCTTATATTAAAATTATAATCTGAATTTGTTGCTCTAGCCCTTCCTTTTAGTGAACCACTTGTAAAAAATTTAGCGCCGTAATTACTAGGAAATTCTGTCAAGGCAACTGAAACCGTTCCTTCTCCCGCATCCTCATAAAAATAAGTCCAGTTTAAGCTACCATCTAAAATTAACTTTTTATGCCTTTGTGTATAGCTCCCGTCACTATTCCAAATACACTGTGTACCATCAGGGGTAGAATACGCTTCTTTATATTCTGTTGGGTTAGTATAATAGGCTTCACTAAAATCATGTTTAACATAGTCTGTTACAACTGTT
>JAKSBV010000356.1 GCA_022360955.1 Bacillota bacterium | reverse complement strand
GAATTTATGTTTGAACAAGAAACACAGAACCATCTCTATCTATTCAAATGTATTTTAATGTTCGTTATCTAGGTCATGTCTAGGTTGAACTTATTATATTATACCCTGTTTCATTTGTCAATAACTCCAATTTTTTTTATCTAATGAATGAAAATTCAAATTCTGGTAATTCAGCGTTTAGTTTTGCACAAAATTATGTTATAACGTAATTGGCATCCTGTTTGCATTGAAAAGAAACTTTATTCGATTTATAGTACAATAAAAAAACTTCACTTAGGATCAAAAATCCACTCTTCTCTTATTTTTTCAACAATAAATACATGAAATAGGGCGCGCCGATCAGAGCAACCATAATCCCTGCGGGGATTCCATCGGGTTCAACGATATGGCGTCCCACGATACCGGCAAATAATAGCAGCCATCCGCCGATCAACGTTGCAACGGGAATAAATAATTGATTTCTCACGCCCACTAAGGTTTTAGCGATATGCGGGGCCATTAATCCGATAAATGCAATACCTCCTGTGACGGAGACTGCGGAAGCTGCCAGGGCTACGGCTGTTAACAGAAGCTGGATGCGTTCTCTTTCCACCGACATACCGACACCGATGGCTATCGGCTCGCTAAGTGCAAGAATATTTAAACGATTTGCTTTGTATAGTGTGAAAGGAATGAGGATAACTAACCATGGCAGCATCGCCATAATAAACGGCCAATCATCACCCCAAATATTTCCGGATAACCATCTTGCAATAAAATCTACTTTTATACGTTCGGTAGATGAAATAAGTAAAATCATCAATCCCGAAAGTCCCGTTGAACATCCGATTCCGACAAGCACAAGTCTTGTCGGCTGCAGACCTTTATGCTTATGGTAGGAAAATGCATAGATGATACACACCGTTATGAGGGCACCGAAAAATGCAATAACGGGAAGTAAAAAAACAAAGGAATCTGCATTGATGGAAAAAAATAAAAAGTAAATGGTGATCGCCGTGCCGGCTCCGGCATTAATGCCTAGAATACCCGGATCAGCTAAGTCGTTGCGTGTAATGCCCTGTAAAATAGACCCGGACAAAGCAAGGGCCATGCCCGCTAACAAGGTAATGATCATTCGCGGTAACCGGATAGAGAATAAAACAAATTCTTCTTTAAAGCTACCTTGACCGAAAAGGGTCGGAATAAGTCTGTCATAAGACAATGAAGAGTATCCTATGCCCATCCCGACCACAATCGTAATGATGATCAGCATAAATAAAGCATATAATATCAATCGCTGTCTTTTGATTAATGCCGGCCGAATCATGAGAATGCTTTCCCTCCTTTACGTACAATGAATAGAAAGAACGGTAAACCCATGATAGCAACAATGGCTGCTACGGGTGTTTCATACGGCGCATGAACCGTACGGCCTATTGTATCAGCCAAAAGCATTAAAGCAGCTCCTAAAATAACCGACATAGGTATGATAAAGCGATAATCGCTTCCGACAATAGCACGGACCATATGAGGAATCATTAGACCGATAAAGACCATATTGCCGACAAGGGCTACAGCGGCGCCTGCCAGCAAAATAATGATAATGGAAAGCATAACTTTTACCTGGGTTGTCTTTTGCCCTAATCCGACCGCAACTTCTTCACTCATACTTAGAATGGTAAGCTGCCTTGAAAGAAAAAGAGCAGCCATTATGCCGACCAAGATAAAAGGCGCAATGATTTGAAGCTGCTTCCATGATGTACCCATCATCCCGCCTGCCGTCCACATAGATACTTCTTTTGAAATTTTGAAGTAAACAGCGATCCCTTCCGCCAATGCGTTTAAAAATGTTGAAACCGCCGCACCGGCTAATACAATGCGCAGGGGCGTAAAACCACCTTTTTTTATGGAGCTGACGCCAAAAACAAAAATAACGCCGACCGCCGCACCTATAAAACAAACAATAATGATTCCAAAATAATTAACCGAAGGGAAAAAGGCCATTGTAATCGCTAGAGCAGCATTGGCACCTGCAGTTAATCCAAGCAACCCCGGGTCCGCAAGGGGGTTTTTAGTCATTCCTTGCATAATGGCACCGGACACAGCTAACGCCGCTCCAACCAAAATCGCTGCAATTTCGCGAGGCAACCGGATCTCACGGATCATCAAAAGCTTATCTCCCATTTCATTCGTTGTAAGCGCAAGCCAGACATCTTTAAACGAGACCTCTGCCGCCCCCAGAACCATGGATAAAATAAACATGCCCACAAGGACAAGCACCGCCATTAATAACTTGTATATAAATGGGACGAAACGCTGCTTTTCTTTCATTCTCAGTCCCTCACCTTTCTTCTCATCTCAAAAATGTGATGCTTATCCCCTCTGCTGCGTAAACAATCTCTAAGATTCTTCATAATGTTACTTCCATACGATTATATTTCTAAGGCTAGTGTCCGATCTCTATACTAAAAATTAGCACACGCCCTAGCAGAACAGGGATAAATATTTTTTTCATCTTTCGCTTGTTCTTTTAACAAATTATAGGTGATGCACATCGGTTTATCGGTTCGAGGGTCTCTGCCGATTTCGGCATCGATTTGAAATACTTCTTTCAGCACATTCCGAGTGATTACCTCTTCACAACTGCCGGTTTTCACGATCTTCCCCTCTTTTAGAGCGATCATATAATCGGCAAAACGAGCGGCTTGGTTTAAATCGTGAAGAACCATCACAATCGTACGACCCTGCTCTGCATTTAGCCTTTGCAAAAGTTCCAAAACTTCTAGTTGATGCGTCATATCCAAATAGGTTGTCGGCTCGTCAAGAAAAATCATTTCTGTTTCTTGTGCAAGGGCCATTGCGATCCAAACACGCTGACGCTGGCCTCCTGATAATGCATCAACATTACGGAACTTAAAGTCTTTTGTCCCGGTAACTTCCAGTGCCCAGTCAATCGCTTCATAATCTTTTTTGGTTAAACGCCCGAAGCCTTTTTGATAGGGAAAACGACCATAGGAAACTAACTCGCCGACCGTTAATCCGCTTGTACCCTCTTGTGTCTGCGGCAGAACTGCCATTTTTCCGGCAAGTACTTTTGTATCTTCTTTCAGTATATTTTTCCCGTCTAAAATAATTGACCCGGATCGACAGGCAATAATACGGGTAATAGCTTTCAATAGTGTTGATTTCCCGCAACCATTGGAACCGATAATCGTCGTAATTTTTTTATTTGGAATTTTTACACTGAGGTCTTTCACAACAAGTCCTTCGTCATAGCCGATGTTTATGCCGTCCGTATAGAGGCGAACCATAATGTAACCTCCAATTTTTCGAATTTATAAATTTTTTATGCCGGCGCACTTAATTCATATGAACCAACAACGATAATGCGGCGTTTTTTGTCCAAATATGTACGCCATTTTAAAGTGTGATATTCTATGTGAACATGGATGATTATCATAAGGAAAGAAGAATTCTTGGCCTAAGAATTCTTCTTGTCATATTATGTACCAAGTAAACTTTTCTTAATGAACTCTAATTGATATTCTAGGGTAATCGGATCATTAAAATAGAACTCTTTGGCATTAACCTCAAATACACGATTATTTTTTACCGCCGGAATGTTTTTGTAAGTATCCGTTTCCTGGAATGAGTAGTCAGCTTCCGGACTTTTACTAAAGATGATATAATCACCTGCAAACTCGGGAAGAACTTCCGGTGATATTGCATAAAAACCGTCTTTTATGGCCTTTTCTTTTGCTTTCTCCGCCATTTTCAGGTTCATCTCTTGATAAATAATTTCGGTACCGCGTCCCCAATTGTCACCAAATACGTAAAGTTGTTTCTCAAAGCTTTCTATAACAGTAATCGTTGCATCAGCCCCAATTTTTGCTTTGATTTCTTCTCCGGCCTTTTGTGCCCGTGACTTAAAATCATCGATCCACGTTTGGGCTTCTTGCTCTTTATTGAGCAGTTTGCCTGTTTCCAGAAACTTTGTTAAGTAATCAACTTTTCCATAGGTAAACGTCACGGTAGGGGCAATAACTTTCAATTTATCGATGTTTTTACCGGATGACGGGGCAATAATGAGATCCGGCTCTAATTCAATGATTTTCTCCAAGCTTTCGTCCGATACTTCTACGGCATCTTTAATATATTTTTCATATCTGGGATTTGATTTGGACCATTTGTCTACCCCAACAATATTGCCGCCCAGCGCCATAACACCACCGGAAATGAAAGAGTTTAAAACTACAATACGCTGTGGTTCGGCCGGAACCTCAACCGGACCATTTTCAGACTCATAAATAATCGTTTCTGATTTAGCCTCCTGCATTGAAGTGTTCTCCCCTTCTGTTTTGGGGCTGCCACAAGCACTAAAAACCATCATCAATATTAATAAGACAGGCATGAATATCTTTTTCACTCTTTTACTCTCCTCTCCAAATAACGTGTTCACACATTTCAACGTTCACCATTCCTCCTTCTTTATGTCAACAGACCAAATCACTTGATTTAAATCATCAAGAAGGGACCTCCAAATGCCATTGCTAATGATTATCATTATCGCATTCCATGCTATTATAATCTTATCTTCAATGATTGTCAATGGCTATTCAAAGCCTATTAAACATGAAAAAGCCCCTTCTATTGAAGAGGACACGATGACACAATTTAGATATACCAGTAAACAGCTAGGTTTTATCCAAATTCGTTTAAAGCGTTTGATGGATATGTAAAATTTTTTTACAAAGAACGTTGGATTAACGAAAATGGTCTTGAACAAAAAACAAACTGCACTCCTGACGGCGAAGTTGCTGAAAATGAAATATACAGCATTAATACAGAAGTAATTTCCATATGAACAAGCATCACCCCCATGATCCTGTTTGTCCTCAAGCTTTTGCATAAATTCTTTATCCGGTATTCTCTAAAATCATCCTTAATTGTTTTAATTGATATAAATCTTCTAATGTCATAAAGTCAAACATTGGTACTTATGGTATAATAACCATAACAGGCGTCCTCCTCAGTTTGTATTTTATTGTTATCAGTAATAACATTATATACTATTGAAGGCCAGGCTTTACCTGTTTTTTACGTCTTTTCAGCCGGTTTTTACATTAGAAAATTTAAATCTACTTATTTTCGGAGGTGATAGCATTGAATATATTTGGATATAATCGCATTATTATTGTTGGTAATAACGGTAGCGGAAAAAGTTTTTTGTCTAAAGAATTGTCTGTTATCACGGGTTTGCCACTCGTTCATCTTGATGTCGAGTTTTGGCGTCCTAATTGGGAAAAACCACGGAAAGAGGAATGGATAAAGAAACAAGCGGCACTTATATCAAAGGAAAAATGGATTATTGATGGCAATCATACTGACACAATGGAACTGCGATTTAAAGCGGCGGACATCGTTATATTTCTTGATATAAACCGCTTTGTATGTTTGCTTAGTGTATTTATAAGATGCGGCAAAAAGCGTTCGGATATGCCGCAATATCTTGAAGAAAAATTGGATATGGGCTTTTTTCAATTATGTAAAGGGCTATGGCGTTTTTCTAAAACACGTAAACGTACTATAATGGATTTACATAAAAAATATCCTGATAAACCGTTTTTTGTCATTGAGAGCAGAAAAAAAATGAAAAAGTTGTTAAATCAATGGAGAGATGAAAAAGCTAAATATATCAATCCTGCATTATAAGTATAATGTACTTAAACCCTGCACTCCTTCATTAGAAATTGGGGTAATATATTTCTGTGTTATTTATATATCAATTGTCTTCAGCATCGCAAATTACTTAATTTTAGCTCTGTTTAAGAATAATGTTGATATTTAATGCTTATAATGGAACCTCAATGTTAAGGTTCCATTATGTGGTATTTTAAGAATATTGCTTTTAAGCAATTCTATTTCTTCTTATTTTTTAAAAAGATAACATCAATAAAAGAAATACCAAAAGACACACCGAAGGCACTAGAAAATGTTCTAAATAAATCAATATTTGAAGGTCTGAAAAAATAATCAATAAGATAATTTGAAGCACCAAATAAAATAAATAAACCACCAAACCTAATTAACCTTTTCCTTATCTCAACCCACTTAAACTTCCTTGAATTTAAAACAGTAATGAATGGTATATACAAAAGCATAAAAAAAAAAAAAAACACATATGCTATTAAGAATTTGAAAGCAAAACTATTGTCTATATCTCTATAAACAATAAAGAGAGAAATTATAGTTCCAATTGTAAATAGAACATAAAGAATTCTTGTGAAAATTAAACCTGCATTCTTTTTCATTTTGTGTCCTCTTTCTTCTTAAAATTAGCAGCGGTATTGAAATTTATATTTACCATTACATATCATTTGAAAGATGCTTAGTAGCGACACCGTTAAATCTATCCATCCACTTCTTGATTTTACTATGATAAGAGTTAATGTGTCGTATATGATATACTTCTTCTTTATACCTTCCACGCTTAATTTTGTTTTAGTGTAACACCCATATTTTGTATAAACTTAATATAACCCTTATGTAAGTCGGTACAGAAAATAGAATTGCATAACGAGCTGAATACTAAAAGCTTCGTCCCGATATAACAAAGTCTACAACGCCCGGCAAGCTCATTTACATAAAAAAGGCGTTGTAAACCCTTTTATATTGACGCATGATAGGTTGTACCGACTTCCTATTTTGCATAATTCGCATGGCAGAAGCCCATTCCCAAGGCAGAGCCTTTTTCTCCAAGCCCACACGCTACCG
>JAKSBV010000077.1 GCA_022360955.1 Bacillota bacterium | reverse complement strand
TATGCTCTATATATTGGACTCTTTTCACTTTATTAAGCTCACTTTTATCAACAACACTTCCAACAATTTTAAATGCAACATTATAGCCGCGTTCAATTAAAATATCACACGCTTGTTTTACCGTCATTAAATTTTTTCTTTTCATTATCTGACCGACAAATATAAGTTTAATGTTTGTGCTGTCCATTGACCGCGCTTCCAAATACCTGTTTCTATGCCAAAAATCATCTATGCCGTTAGGGATAACCAATGATTTTTCTTCTAATATTGTTCTATAGGGATTCGGGCAATACTTTTTGATGCAAATATGCTTGTATGCAGATGAGATAAAAATTATTTTGCTTGCGTTTTTAAGAATTTCAACTCCCAGCTTTCTCAGGTGTATCATCCTCTTAAAGAAAGTATTCAAATCAGTACCTCTAACTGCAACTACATATGGCACTCCATACCTCTTATTAATCCTATATGCTATATAACCATTGGAAAATAACGAGTGGGCATGCATACAGTCATATTTGCCGAAATCAAACCTACCAATAATATCTTTTTCAATTTTATTATGCTTGACACTGAAAATAAATCTATCAAAAGAATTGTAACATTCTACAGCCGTAATACCGGTATCTTCTTCATATGTGCATTCTGCTCTAGGTACATAACCTCTAGCCAGCGGAACATATGTCTCAACCTCAATCTTCTGATCGGTTAAGGAAGATTTCAACTGTCTATGTACTGAAGAACTATAATAATATGAATTAATGTTTAGTAGTTTCATATTTATAACCATTCCTTTCGCAAACTCAAGGCACAAAATGTAATAAAATTGTGCCTTTAAGCTCTTGGGCTTATAATCTGGCCATAAGGATACCAGTTCACTACAGAATTGCGGAGAGGTGGGCGGACTGCTTTACTTTTGTGAAGAGACCCCATATTGATATGCGTAGATGATTGCTTATTTACAATACGTATTCTTAGACTTCTTGTGTTTAGTGAATGATATAGCTTGCCATATTTTTTGCAAAAAACAGCTCTAAATGTACCACTCTATCCATTATCATATAACCCTATTGTACCCTGTATCCTGTCAGCCGTACACTGCTTCTATCCCACTCTCGTATAAGTAGGCACAAGGGTCTCCATAAAGGCATTCAGATCCTCGTCTTCATTGACAATAATGCCTTGCAGCCTTTCAAGCTGCCGATGAAGTATCTTGAAATCAATAAAAATAGGCTTGCCGATAAAGATCTTTTTATGTTTTGTATCCGTTAATCCTTCCTCGGCCATCAACAGTTCTTCGTACATTTTTTCACCGGGTCTTAATCCCGTAAACTTGATCTCTATATCCAAGTCGGGCTCCAAACCGGATAATCTTATTAAATCCCGTGCCAGGTCTGCAATTTTGACAGGCTCACCCATGTCCAGTACAAAAATCTCCCCGCCCTTTGCCATGGCTCCGGCTTGAATCACCAGCTGCACTGCTTCGGGAATGGTCATAAAATACCGGATAATCTCCGGATGTGTCACCGTCACGGGACCCCCTTCTATAATTTGCTTTTTGAATAAGGGAATCACACTGCCGTTACTGCCCAATACATTGCCAAAGCGCACGGCCACATATTCGGTTTTGCTGCGTCTGCTATAGGCCTGTACAATCATTTCCGCTACACGCTTGGTAGCCCCCATGATATTGGTGGGATTGACGGCCTTATCGCTGGAGATCAACACAAATTTCTTTGCTTTATATTGATGGGCACATTCCACGACATTTAACGTACCGAACACATTATTCTTCAGCGCCTCCGTCGGATTATTTTCCATCAGCGGCACATGCTTATGGGCCGCAGCGTGGAATACAATGTGCGGCCTATATTGATTAAATATTTTATCTAATCTTGTTTTATCCCTGATGGACGCAATAATCGCATGAAGCTCAAGTTCCGGATATTTTTTCAGCAATTCGTTTTGTATATCATAGGCATTGTTTTCATAGATATCAAGGATTAACAACTTGGCCGGCTTGAAGCCTGCGATCTGTCGGCATAGCTCGGAACCGATAGAACCCCCGCCGCCGGTTACCAGTACAACCTTATCCGTCAAATAGCTTGATATCTCTTCCAAATTGACCTTCACCGGCTCTCTGCCCAATAAGTCTTCAATCTGCACATCCCTTATGGTATTAATGGTAACGGATTCATTGATTAATTCATATACCCCCGGTACAATCTTCAATTTGCAATGGGTCTTTTTACATTCTTCGATCATAGCACTAATTTCCTTTTTGCTGGCCGACGGTATAGCTATGATAATCTCGTCAACAGCCTTTCTTTCCACAACCTTTTGAATATGTTCTCTTGTCCCCATTACGGGTACCCCATTAATCCTTCTTTTCACTTTATTCCTATTATCATCAATAATGGCCACAGGAACACTGTTCAGCTCGGAATGGTTCCGCAGCTCCCGGATAATGGTTGCTCCCGCATCACCTGCACCAATGATCAGCACTCTTTTCTTGCCATTTGCAGTAAAAGCAAATATGTTGCCCTGCCCCTTGATATACCTTCGAAAAATCCTATACAATAAGCGGCTGCCCCCGATGAACGCCATATCCAGCATAAAGGCAATGATGTAAATACCCCTCGGCATAAATTTCTGCGCCATAAATACATATGTAAGCATCACCGCATTGGCCACAAAAGACGACATCGCTATTAACACGAGCTCCCGAATACTGGCATATCTCCATAAACTCTTGTAGATACCGGCATAATAGAATACTGCTAGCTTAATCACTGTGATAATGACAAAGGATTCTCTGTAATGCTGGAGATATCTGGATTCAATGATCCCATCGAACCTGAGCCAATACGCACCGTATACTGCCAAATTGATGAGGACAATATCCACCAATATCCATAGAAATATCTTTGCTTTTGTTTTCACGACCTCACTTCCATTTCCTTAATTGCATTTATGTAAGTTGTTTCTATACATTACTATATTTATTATAATGTATATTTGGGGGGAATACAATGATAAAACAGTAGTGTTTTGTATTGATTTTTTAGATCCGCTGTGACTTACACCAAGTTTACCGCCAACAGCATTATACGATTTCCTAAAATCTTTTTGCTCTTAATGACCGTAAGCGAAGTGTCAAAGGGCAAATTTTCTCTACAGTATCACTACTAAAAGACCT
>JAKSBV010000005.1 GCA_022360955.1 Bacillota bacterium | reverse complement strand
TGAGCGTTACGGGTTGCCCGGCGGTGATACCGGTGGACGATGTGGAAACCGTGCCGGCCTGCAGGTTGTCGGGGTTGACCGTTATTTTCACACTGCCGGTATATTTGTACTGCCCACAGGAATACACCCTCCGCCGGAAATACTTTGTGGAGGCCAAGGTGCCCGGGTCATAATAAGGGTTATTATAATCACCAGGGGCAGTAGACCAGTTTGAGTCGTCCGGGGAGGTTTGCCACCTGTAGGTGTAACTGCCATCACCCCCTGAAGGGGGCGCAGAGTTACTGATCCGGCCTGCCGTTCCCCCTTCACAGATGGTTTGTGCCCCGCTAATGCCCCCGGGGGATAACTTATCGCGGACAGTGATCAAAATACTGTTGCTGTATTTTACATCCCCACAGGTGAGATCTGTAACTTTACGCCGGTAATACCTGGTGGAAGCTGGGAGCACAGTATATGATGTCCCGTTCCTGTTCCCCGGGGCACTATAAAATGTAATGTTATCATATGAATACTGCCATTTATAAAGATATACCCCTGATCCGCCCGATGCCCGATATTTTGATACCAAAGTTGCAGCCCCCCCACAGGTTGTTTGGTTACAGCAAATACTCCCCGGTGACATTACCGGGGGGACCGTTACCTTGACCGTGTTCGAATATTTTATGTCCCCGCAAACGTTATCGGTTACTTTTCTCCGGTAATACCTGTCACTGGCCAACCTTCCCGGGCTGTAAGATGTACCGTTTGCCCATTTTAAATTGCTGAAAGAACCCCCGTTCAACGAGTATTGCCATTGGTAGGTATAATCCCCTGACCCCCCGGATGCAGGTGCGGTGTTTGTGATTGTATTTGGCTCGTCGTCATAACAACACGTTTGCGTGCCCGAAATGCCCCCGCCCGATAAAGATGGACGGACCGTAACGGTAACAACCCCTGAATATCCGGAATCACCGCACGCATCGGTCACTTTCCGCCGGTAATAACGGGCCGAGGTTAACGGGCCCGGGCTGTACGAAGTGCCTGTTGCACCGGGAATGTTGTGATAACCACTGCCATTGGTGGAATATTGCCATTGATAATAATAGGGCGCTGTTCCGTGGTATGCAGGGACCGAGCTCGTAATTGTTGCAGGTACGCCCCCGTGGCAAATGGCCTGGCTGCCCGATATTGAGCCAGTCCTTAAGTCATCCTGTTCACCTGTAAAAACGGTGACCGCCGGGCTCCACTTCCCATCTGAGGACCTCCTTGCCCTTAAAAAATAACGGTCATCTGTTGCCGGGACCGT
>JAKSBV010000418.1 GCA_022360955.1 Bacillota bacterium | reverse complement strand
GCTTCTAAAAAATATGAAGGAGTAATAGCTATGGAAATCAGAATCGGTGAAAACCTTCGAAAACTCAGAATTAAAAACGAACTTACACAAGAACGGCTTGCAGAGGTGTTTGGTGTATCCCCACAAGCAATCAGTCGATGGGAAAACAACTCCGCTTATCCCGATGTCACCATGCTTCCCATTATCGCAAATTACTATAATATATCCATTGATGAATTGATCGGAATGAATGAAATTCGCAATGTAACAAAGATGAACAGTATATTTTCCATTGTCCATGAATATGAATCAAAAGGGATGATAGAAGAAGCTATTCAAACGCTTAGAGATGCGATAAAAGTATATCCCGGCAACTATGGTTTTTTGTCTGAACTTGCAATAGCATTAACATTAAAAATCAATATTGATATGGAATACGAGTTAGTTAATGAAGCCATTGCACTATCTGAACGGGTGCTTTTGAATTGCACAAATGAAAAAATCAGGAGTACAACTAAAGCAAATCTCTGCTTTTTGTATTTAAAAGCAAATGAAAATAAAAAGGCTATAAATCTAGCAAAAACACTGCCTCATGTTTGGGAGTGCAGAGAAATGCTGTTACCGGAAATGTTATGTGGCAATGATTATATTACTGAATTTAAAAAAGGAATAGCCACTGTAATATCTGTCATTAGCGAAAAAATTCAAAATTCCAAAAGCCGTGATCTTTCAAGAAACGATAAAATAATGGCTATTGGACCGCGTACTAGTTCTGATGATTTGAAAGGAAAAATAGAATTAATAATGCAATTTCTTGATGTATCTTCTACTTAAGTGTGAAGATGATGTTTCAAATTCAATAAAAATAGTATTTACTGGTTAGCATATAGGCATAATGCAATGTTAAACAACCTGCTAACTTGACTAATATGTAACTGAGCCGAGGTCGCAAAGGCGACCTCTTTCACAAAAGGCTATTTAGGTTGACCGGCAGCCCACTCAAGAATTTTACCTGTTTCATTCCATTTCATAAATAAGAAAGGTGATTGTAATACAATGTTGGTTATCGAATCAACAAGTGGTGTTTCAACAATATGATATATTAAATATAAGTTGCCGTCATGAGATTTGACAGTAGCGAAGTAGAATAGATCATCTAGGTCTACATCACGCAGAAAATAGCTTGATTTTACAACACCTTCACCCGGTGTATTTGGAAACGTTGCAAATGGGTTAAGTCTTTTAGCCATAAACAAAAGATTTCGCGGAATTGCAGTTGATTTATCCAAAATAGTTCCCCCCTAGAATTCGCTATAGATAATCCATAATATGCAATAAAATCTATAATTGTTAATTAAAAAAAGTATATTTGGTATAGTTAACCTAGGACTAAATTGTGTTTTAAGGTGGGATATTGCGGATTGGTTTTTTGTGTTTAAGGTTGAAAGGGGACAGGAAATTGGATACAAAAGTAAATGTAATAAATGGTTTGTCTGTATTTCACTAATTGGCTTCTCTGTCAAGCACAGGATATCAATAGGGTACATAAATTTTAGGTGAAAAAAATTATTCCAACAACTGGTATTACAAGGCTGAAAAATAGTTGAAAGTTGAGTGCTGAGGGTTGAGAATAAAATGATTACAGACTCCAAAACAGCGTATGATGTATTCTTTATTATAACTCCCCAAAAATCCAATTCTTAATTCTTCACTCTTCATTCTTAATTAACAACCCCTTTCACCTACACTAAATACACCCATATCAATATCGCGCCAGCCAAGTCTGAAATCATCAAGCACGATTGAGCCATGTAAAAAAATTGTAGGGTTATTATCTGCCAAGGTTGATACTATTCTTAGGATCAAATAAATCAAATTCTTCCGCTGTCATACCATAATAGACTTCATCAAAGAACTCACCGTTTGTATAAACCATTCTTCTCAGCGTGCCTTCCTGTATAAATCCTAAAGATTCGTGCAGCTTAATTGATCGGTCATTAAATGAGTATACATAGGCATTTACTTTCTGATAGCGCAGTTCTCGGAAATAGTACCGCAAAACTATTTTTATCGCTTCTTTTGCATAGCCCTTACCCCAGTGTTCCTTTTCGACACCTAGTCCATACCTGAACGTACCTACACGTCTATTACATAAGAATGTTTTAATATTTCCTACAGGATGGCCTTCCATATTCTCAATAATCCACCAGAACGCATCATTACTGTTATCGTTCTTTATAGCTTTTTCGAGACGTTCCTTCATCTTTTCTTTAGATTGTGGGAAGTGGATTTCATCACAGAATCTGTCTAAGTCGGTATCACTATCAAAACCGGCTTTGAAAAATTCATCTATATCCCTAAGTTCAACCGCGCGTAGTCTCACTTTTTCCCCAATCCAAATATTATTCTTCATAAAGTTACCCCCTAAAAAAACATATTTTAAAGCTATACCAATAATTTATTACGTACTGTTTTGAAGTTCAAAAGCTGTCAGCGTCAATCTTCTTCGTCATATATATTCTGATAATGGTACACTTGCGATAAAAGAAAATATACGCT
>JAKSBV010000306.1 GCA_022360955.1 Bacillota bacterium | reverse complement strand
TTGCGAACGAACCGCATAAAACACCGCCGCCGCCGGTCACAACAACAACTTTATCTTTTAAATCAATTTCAAATGGTAATTGCATGTTAACCCCCCTATGTTTATCGCGTATACACAACTAAGAATGAATCAAAATAGCTCACACTGCAACCTATCAATCCATCTTTCTTTTCAATTCTTCATTCTTAATTCTTAATTCTTCATTAACCTTTGCTTTTCTCCAACGCTTCCCAGATACCGTTTAAGTAGGTTGCGCCCAATGCCCGGTCATAAAGACCATAGCCCGGTCTGCCCGTTTCTCCCCAGATCATCCTGCCGTGGTCAGGACGCATCGGTCCGTCAAAGCCCGTATCATAAAATGCCTTCATGATTTCATACATATCCAATGAACCGGCTTCACTCTTATGGGCAGCCTCTTCAAAACCTTTTTCCCCGGTAATTTTAACATTGCGAAGATGTCCGAAATGAATTCTGCCTTTTGCACCGAAATGACGGATAATTTCGGGCATATTATTACGGGCACTGCATCCCAGAGAACCTATGCACAGCGTAATACCGTTGTTCGGGCTGTCAACGAGATTGATAAATCTCTCAAGGTTTTCTTTGCAGGTTATAATTCTCGGAAGTCCGAAAATGGACCACGGTGGGTCATCGGGATGGATGGCCATCTTGACACCGACTTCATCGGCTACCGCTATAATCTGTGTTAGAAAATACCGAAGATTTTCCCATAGATCTTCTTCCGTAACGTTTTGATATTGTTCCAAAAGTGCTTTCATGCCTTCCTTCGTATAACTTGTATCCCAACCCGGCAATTCCAGTTCACCGCTTAGAGGATTCATCTTCTGTACGGTTTCTTCATTGTAAATTAACGCATTCGAACCGTCCGGCAGTTCATAATCCAGCACCGAACGCGTCCAGTCAAAAACAGGCATAAAGTTGTAGCACACAACACCAACACCCGCTTGTCCGAGATTCCTCAATGTCGTCTTATAATTCTCAATATATTGTTCTCTTGTAGGAAGCCCCAATTTAATATCCTCGTGGACAGGTACACTTTCGATTACTGCCAGCGATAAGCCCTTTGCTTCAATTTTATTTTTTAGTTCCAATATTTTTTCCAAAGGCCATGCTTCCCCTACCGATATATCGTAAATCGCGGAAACAATCCCCGTCATCCCAGGAATTTGCCGAATATGATCCAAAGTTACCGGATCATCGTCTCCGTACCATCGAAACGTCATTTGCATCATAGCCACCTCACTTGATATTTTATCATCAAACGGGGGGACGGTTCCCAGTTTCATCAAAACCAGATGAAACAGCAAACCGTCCTCCCGTTTGACTTGATGTTTTTATAGTATATCCGACCTAACAGGGCGTAGTCCCTGTGTGGTCGCAGTCGGGTAGAACAGAGAACCGTCCCCTGTTTTATAATCCGAAATATGCTTTCGCATTATCAAAGCTGATTCCTCGTACAATGGTGCCTAGCAGCTTCATATCATTGGGGAATTCACCGTTCTCTACCCATTCTCCGATTAAGTTGCACAATATCCGTCTGAAATATTCATGTCTCGGATAGGAAAGAAAGCTTCTCGAGTCTGTCAGCATCCCTACAAAGCGGCTCAACAGGCCGAGGTTTGCCAAAGCTTTCATTTGCTCGATCATACCGTCTTTCTGGTCATTAAACCACCACGCCGAACCGAATTGAATCTTCCCGGGCACGCCGCCTCCCTGGAAGTTGCCCAGCATAGTACCCAAGACATAATTATCTTTTGGATTCAATGTATACAAAATGGTTTTGGGCAGGGCGTCTTCTCGGTCCAACGAATCCATGAGTCTTGACAAGGGGTATGCAATACTGTAGTCATTAATCGAATCAAATCCGGTGTCCGGACCCAGTTTATCGAACATGCGCCTATTATTATTGCGCATGGCTCCGATATGCAGCTGCATTGTCCAGCCCAATTTTGCATACAGTCTCCCGCAGAACCGTAGGGTATAAGTTTTGTATTTCTCTTCTTCCGCCAAACCAATCTCTTCATTCTTTAAGGCGCTCGCAAAGATTTCCGCCACTTCTTCATAACTTGCCTCGTTATAGGGCACGTAGTCAAAGGCATGATCCGACAGCCGACAGCCCTCGGAATGGAAAAAGTGTACCCTTTCTTCCAGCGCCGCTAAAAAGTCATTATATGTATGAATTGACTTCTGGCATACCTCCGCAAGCTTTTTAACCCAATCTTGAAATCCCTCTTTACGGATTTCTACACCTTTATCCGGTCTAAAGGTAGGAAGAACCTTTGCTTCCAGTTCGCCGGATTCTCTTATCTTACGATGATAGTCCAGGGAATCGGTGGGATCATCCGTTGTACAAATCAATTTTACATTGGATTTTTTGATCAGATCTCTTGCACTGAACCCTTCTCCGCAAAGCTTTGCATTTGCTTCTTCCCATATCGTATCGGCATTTTCTTCATTGAGCAGCGCGTCAATCCCAAAATACCTTCTAAGCTCCAGATGGGTCCAATGGTATAAAGGATTCCCGATGGCGTAGGGCATTGTCCTCGCCCACGCTTTGAATTTCTCATAATCGTCGGCATCACCGGTAATATACGCTTCGTCTATCCCATTACTGCGCATTGCTCTCCACTTGTAATGGTCACCGTATAGCCAAACCTCCGTAATGTTTTTATACTTTTTATCTTCCCATATTTCCTTCGGACTCAGATGGCAGTGATAATCATAAATAGGCATATCTTTGGCCTCATTATGATACAATTTTACCGCCGTTTCATTTGTAAGCAAAAAGTTCTCATCCATAAATGCTTTCATCGTATTCACCTCACACACAACTTTGTTTGTTTACTAAACAAACTATTAACTTAAATGTACCATGTATTTTGAAAAAATGCAATATCTTTTCACATTTTTTGTCCAATAAAATTCTTTTATTCTTTCATCAATTTCAAATCGGAAATATTGAGAAAATGCTTTATCACGATGGCGCAAGCCCCTAGCACACATGCATCCTTGCACAATTTTGAATATAGAATACGTTTATAATCATTCATGCCGGAGGATAATTCGGATTCTATCCGGCGGATCATTTCAGGATACATACTAATCAGTTGACTGTTAATGATGATTGTTTCAGGATTGAAAATGTTGATAATATTATTAATCCCGATACTAAGATATTTCGATAACTTCTTGAGCAGTTCCAAAGTAACCGCATCTTTTTGCCCAATCCATTGTTTAACCTCCCGCAAGGAACAGGTCTCTAAATTTTTCTCTGCCGATAAATTTTCCAAAAAAGCTTTTTCCGAGGCATACAGTTCCCAGCACCCTTTACTGCCGCAACCGCATTGTTTTCCGTCGGCTTCGATAATCATATGCCCGATTTCTCCCGCAAAGCCATGCAGTCCCTTATACAGCACATTATCGATTACAATTCCCAGTCCTATGCCGGTGGAGGTCGTTAAGCACACTAGATTGCTGTCATTCACATAAAAGGTTTTCTCCGCATATGTGCAAAAATTGGTATTGTTGTCAATAAACACAGGGATGTTAAAGGCCGTACGCAAATAATCCTTCAAATCAACGTTTTTCCATTTGGAATGGGTCGCAAAGGTTATTTTTTCATTTTTATCTACCATCCCATGGATGCCGATACCGATGCCAACGACACCATAGGCGGAACAAGGGGTACTGTCGATAAGCGATTGGATTTTTTCTTTTAAAACTTTTTTGGTGCTTTCAAAGGATGTCGTATCCATCCCCATGCATTGCTTGGTGATGACGTTCCCTTCCAAATCCGTAAGCAAGAAGTGAATATGCTCTCGGTCCACATCTATGCCTATCGCATATGCTGCCCTCGTATTTAAGCTTAACAAAATAGGTTTTCTGCCGCCCGTAGACTTGTCAAACGTTGTTTCGATTACAATCCGGTCATTTAATAACACGGCTATTTGGGACGTAATGGTTGCTTTATTTAATCCGGTAACTTTCGACAATTGTGCCCGTGAGATACTTCCTGTTTCTATAATCTTTTCAAGTATGATCTGTCTGTTTATGTTTTTGATCAGCGTATGATCTCCTGTATTCAACGCATCTCCCCCATTTTTCTCCATAAATATTTCTTGCCGTCGGACATACGTGTCCCCCTTTCCTCTATTTCCATATTAATAAAAAGACAAAAAAAAAGCAATCCTTATTTGATAATTTTAAAGACCGCACATTGCTGCATTTTTATTCAAATGCAAATACCCTTTTAATATTTAATGTCTACAACGGATATTGCAAGGGAAAATGGTTGAGAGCTGAGGGTTGAGAATGTACCGTCATGATGTTTCGCTGCTAACAAGCGCTAAAACAGCTTATGAATTATTTTTTGTTTTAAAATCATTCATGGATACCCTAAAGTCTGATTCTTCATTCTTAATTCTTCATTATGTATAATTTATACTTTCCAAGGCATTATAAAAATAAAGCATTGTATATGAAAGAGGTTGAATTTTTCCCGCTGAATGTTATGAGGGATATGCATTGGGCGAGCATTGGAGTGATTGGGTGGCATTATCAAAAAAACTTAGTGTGAACAAGAGCATTTTGAAAGAAAGATTAGGCATCGAAAAAAGTTTTGATATCATCGGCAGAGAATTCATGGCAGGTGAAAAAGAAGCCTATCTTGTTTTTGTGGACGGATTTGCTAAAGATAATATCATGTTCTGGATTCTTGAAACCTTGCAATCACTAAATAAAGAAGAGATAACCGCTCACACCGTTGCAACGCTCCTGCAAAGAAAAATCGGCTATATTGAAGTGGATACCTTTGATGAGATTGAAACCCTGGTGTTGTTTGTTCTTTCCGGAACGGTAGCACTATTTCTGGACGGAGAAACAAAAGGCATCATCATCGATGCACGGCAGTATCCGGTAAGAGGTCCGGAAGAACCGGATTTGGAAAGGGTTACAAGGGGCGCGAGGGACGGTTTGGTAGAGACCATTATTTTCAATACGGCTTTGATCCGGAGAAGGATTAGAGATCCAAAATTAATTTTTGAAATCCAAAATGTCGGTAAAAGGTCCCGGAGTGATGTAGTGGTGGGCTATATAGAAGATTTGGCGGATCCGTTATTGTTGGACAACGTCCGCAAAAAGTTAAAAGAAATAGACGTAGATGCACTGGTTATGGCTGAAAAAACCTTAGAAGAATTATTAATCAAAAAAAAGTGGTATAATCCTCTGCCGCAGGCAAAATTTACCGAGAGGCCGGACGTGGCGGCCGCTCATCTGTTGGAAGGACATATTGCGATCATCGTAGATACTTCTCCCAGTGTCATGCTGCTTCCGGTGACGATATTTCACTTTACGCAGCACGCCGAAGATTATTATCAGAATCCTACCGTCGGAACCTATATTAGATGGATTAGATTTTTAGGCATGTTATCGGCGTTTCTCATTATTCCTTTATGGCTCCTGGTGGTATTGAATCCGGAATATCTGCCCGACTCTTTAGAGTTTTTAGGGCCTAAAAAAGTGGGCAACATTCCTCTTTTCATACAATTTTTAGCATTGGAGGTCGGGTTTGATTTATTGCGCATTGCCTCCATCCATACCCCAAATACGTTATCCACTTCCCTGGGGATCATAGGGGCCTTAATATTGAGTGAAGTGGCGATCAAGGTAGGATGGTTCGTTCCCGAAACTGTTTTATATATAGCTTTGGCAGGCATAGGCACTTTTGCAACACCCAGTCTGGAATTTGCCATGGCTATTAGAATATTCAGACTTTTGCTGCTGATACTCACCGGTTTGTTTAATATTTACGGGTTTATCGCCGGCATATGTATCATTTTATTGATTGTGTTTACGACAAAATCCTTTGACGGGAAAAGGTTCACATGGCCTTTGGTTCCCTTTGACCCCAAACCGCTTTCTCATATATTGTTCAGGAAGCCTATCCCCCAGATAAAACAAAACGGGAAGAGATAGGCGGGGACTTGCATGCTATTTATATTTCAATCTTTACTGTGAACTATCTATATAGATAAACAAATACATAATCGTTCATAGTGCTCAATTTCATGATGTAAGGAGGCGATAATATGGATTTTAAAAGAGCAGAAGAAATCTATCACTCACTGGATAAAATAAATGTCTTCCATCAGGGGAATGCCGTGTGGATGCAGAATCTGGATGCAGCAAATCATACTGCCGAAATCGAATATCTTGAGGGTGAAGATACGTTTGCGAAAGTATCTGTAACCGAACTATCGGAGTAAACGTCAGGGGCCCGGCGGGGCCCCTTTTCTTTTTTAGCGAATACACTTGCCAAACATAAGCTTTTGTGGCAGAATAGTCTTATTATCTATAAAGAGAAAAAGCATATACAGCTATATGCACGGGGTGTTCGCTATGGAATTTATAAAGAAAAACAAGGGGTTAATCTTATCGATTCTATCCATTTCGCTGCCTGTTATTATTGAGATGAGTCTACATACATTGGTGGGCATTGCAGATACGTTAATGATCAGCCATATGATCGGAAAAGATGCGCTTTCCGCTGCCGGTTATGCAAATCAAGTGATATTTGCCACTATTTTTGTTTTTTCATCCTTTAATATCGGTGCAACAGCGATGATTTCACGCAGTTACGGTGAAAAAAACCATACCAAATTAAATCAAGCAGCAGGGCAAAACCTCACGTTAAATCTATCGGTCGGCTTTATCATGACCCTTTTCGCATTGGCCTTCGGTGCTAAAATCATGGGTATATTTGACACGACGGATGCCGTATTTGAGATGGGGCTCTCCTATTTTAACATTGTATCCTATAGCATGGTGTTTATGTTCATCGCTTTTGCCGCTGCTTCTTCTTTAAGAGGGGTATCGGATACAAGGACACCTATGATTGTTTCGGCCATTGTGAACTTTTTGAATATTATCGGAAATTATGTCCTTATCACAGGCTTTGGACCTTTTCCGGAAATGGGCATACAGGGCGCTGCGCTATCTACAACATTGTCGAGGGTTATGGGCGCTGTCATATATATTATCCTTTTATTGAAAGGCAGCAACGGCTTGCGGCTGTTTTTTCGTAATTTAAAGATTACGTCCGGTATTATCAAGCCGCTTTGGAACCTGAGTTATACCGCGGGCTTCGAACAATTGCTGCTGCATACCTCATTCATAGTTGCCGGACTTTTTATATCCTTTTTAGATACAACCTCAGAAGCAGCATACAGGATTCTGTTGAGTATCGAATCCTTGTCCACAATGCCGGCCATCGGCTTTTCTATTGCTGCCGCGACCCTTGTGGGTAAGGCGCTGGGTGAAGAGGACAAGCCCAAAGCCTTGCATACCAGTTATATTGCCTCCGGTATGGGTATTCTTTGGGGCATTTTAATCGGTACGATATTTATCGTTTTTCCTGCACAAATTATACGGTTGTTTACCCCGGACATAGACATCATTCAGCGCTCCATCCCGGCAATGAGATTGGTCGGAATCGATCAACCCTTCCTGGTATATATCATTATTATGTTCGGTTCCCTGCGCGGGGCAGGCGATACAAAAAACGTAATGATTTTAAACGCTTTACGTCTTTGGGGGATCTTTATTCCCACTATCTATATACTGATTGTATTCGGACATATGGGCATTGAAAGTGTTTGGATATCGGAACTGATTAGTCTAGCTATTTTCAGCTTGATTGTCTATCGAAGGCTCCGGAGCGAACGGTGGATGGATATCCGCATCTAGGAAACATAATAAGCGTGAGTCGGAGGCTAGTCCCCGGGCTCACGCTTAAAAGCCGCACTGTAAAGTTTGAAATAATACTAATCCGGCAACTGATATCCTAAGGCTACAAATAGTTGAGGGCTGAGAGATGAGGGTTGAGAATATCTCACCGCACACGACATTTTGTGCTGATTACTTTGCGTTCCTGTTTGGCTATTCCGACTTCCGCCCTCTGACCTCCGATCTCCGGTTTATAGATACCCAACTTTAAAATTGAATTTATATTTACACAAACAACGCAGAAACATCGTTGTTTGTGCAAATAGTATTTTTAGGTTTAAAGTTGGTTATCTTTATCCATACGATTTATCTGGTTCTAGTGTGGCGTTATCTACAAAGCCCCAACTGTACCAAACAACATAGAATCATCGTTGTTTGTGTAAACAGTTGGGTCTCTTTATTACGATTTATTTACTTTTATCAAAAATCTCAGAAATCTGCCGAACGTCTTTGTCGCCTCTTCCTGACAGATTAACAATCATGATCTGATCTGCGGAAAGCTCTTTGGCCAGTTTCATGGCATACGCGACCGCATGGGCACTTTCAAGCGCCGGGATAATACCTTCGACCCGGGATAATTCCGAAAAAGCATCCAGTGCTTCTTGATCCGTAACCGAAACATATTCCGCTCTGCCGCTTTCTTTATAATAGCTGTGTTCGGGACCTACACCGGGATAATCCAATCCTGCGGAAATGGAATATACGGGCAGTGCTTCTCCCTGTTCGTCCTGAAGGATATAAGATCGGAATCCGTGTAATACACCGGGCCTTCCAAGGCTTAAAGTCGCGGCGTGCATATCCGTATCAAGACCCTTACCTGCAGGCTCTACCCCTACAATTTTTACGTCTTTATCCTCGTAGAAGGATGCGAACAAACCGATTGCATTGCTGCCGCCGCCCACACATGCCACTAAATAATCCGGAAGCCTGTTTTCCAAGGCCGTAATCTGTTGTTTTGCTTCAAAACCGATGACCGACTGAAACTTCTTAACCATTGCCGGATAAGGATCCGGACCCACTGCCGACCCCAGCATGTAATACGTATCTTGGTAATTCTCAATAAGATCATTTAATGCTTCGTCCACAGCATCTTTTAACGTTCTTGTCCCTGATGTTACAGGCACGACTTTGGCGCCGAGAAGCTCCATTCTAAAAACATTCAGTGCCTGTCTCCGGGTATCTTCTTCACCCATATAGACGATACATTCCATATCAAACAGCGCACAGGCTGTTGCTGTTGCCACACCGTGCTGACCGGCTCCGGTCTCCGCAATCACTCTTTTTTTCCCCAATCGCTTGGCAAGTAAAACCTGCCCGATGGTGTTGTTGATTTTGTGCGAACCCGTATGGTTCAAATCTTCCCTTTTGAGATAAATCTTTGCACCTCCGAGCTTCTTTGTCAGCTTTTCCGCAAAATACAGAGGACTCGGCCTTCCCACATAATACTTATTATAATATTCCAATTCCTGCAAAAAACCTCGATCGTCTTTATATTCCTCAAAGGCCTGCTTTACTTCTTCCAGCACCGCTTCTAAATTTTCAGGAACAAAACGACCTCCAAACTCTCCAAAATAACCTTTCTGATCTGGCAGCATATTCTCTCTCCTCTCATCTCATCTCAATATTAAAATATCGGATGTATTAACGTATATGGTGTTGTAACTATAAATGTGGAAAAACAAAACCGGGAAGACATCCTCCCTTTCTCTGCGGGGCGAATTGCACAATGTAAAATAACATCAACACTTCCATATTATAAGAAACAATGAAGCTTGTCAATATTTCACGAAAATTTTACAAAATTCCTTCCCCTGCAACCGCATGACCATATATTGTGTCATTACCATTTTATTCTGCTTAAAATCTTTTGATACACTTTAGGAAAAGGATACTGATCCGTCTCCTCCTTGCCGATCCATCGATGAGGCTGCCCGACAGCCTGTTTGGACTCCGCTTCACAGCGATAAATATGCATATCCCAATCCATATGGGTAAAAATATGCCTTGCTGTTCCCCACTTTTGCACACCTGATGCCGCTATCCCTAATTCTGTTAAAATACGCTCTACCGTTTCCTCGTCCTTCCCTGTGCTCCCCTCCTGTCCCGGAAAGCCCCACATGCCCTTTAACAGTCTTCCGAAAGGATTTTGCACGATTAAGATTTCCGTTCCGCAGCCTATGATGCAAAACACCATATGCATTGGCCTGGGTTTGGCCTTCTTACGTTTAACAGGCAGTTCGTCCTGTATCCCCTGCAATCGGGCTTCACACTGGTGAAACAACGGACAGGTCAGACATAACGGGGAAACAGGAATGCAGATGAGTGCCCCAAGTTCCATTAATGCTTCCGTAAAATTCCCCTCATGCCCTTCCGGCATATAGGCGGCTGCCTTTTGTTGAATAAGCTTAACCGTCTGGGGCTGTGCGATATCCTCTTTGATCGCAAATACCCTGGAAAATACCCGCAGTACATTCCCGTCCACCGCCGGATAGGGCAGGTTAAAGGCAATGCTCAAAATGGCCCCTGCCGTATAGGGACCTATGCCCGGAATCTTTTTCACTTTGTCCGGCTCCTTGGGGAATTCGCCTCCGAACTGTTCCCGCACCATTTGTGCCCCTTTATGCAGATTTCTGGCCCGGGAATAGTATCCCAACCCCTGCCAGTGTTTCAATACGTCTTGTTCGTCTGCCGCCGCAAGGTCTTCCACGGTGGGAAAGCTTTCGATAAAACGGTTGTAATAGGCAATGACCGTATCTACCCGTGTCTGCTGCAGCATGATTTCCGACACCCATATCTTATAAGGGTCCTTTGTCTTTCTCCACGGGAGGTCACGTTTATTTTTGTCAAACCAGTGAAGCAGGTTTTGCTGGATCTCTTTTTTGGTAGTTGCTTGCTTGTCCATAATAACTCCTTTGCTTGGGGATGAATCCCTCTCCCATACGAACACAGGTATTTATGCTTTGAGCATTCACAAAAAGGACAGAAGAAAATGTCTTCTTCTGTCCCTATTTTACTCAAAAAGTCCCTTGATTGCATTGTACCATCTCACAGCGCTTTACGCAAGTTCACTAATTCATCTAGGGTGTATAAATTCTGGCTAAAGAAAATTATTCCAAGTTCACAAGCAGTTGAAAGTTGAAAACACTGAGCTAACAGACTCTAAAACAACCCATGATCTATTCCTAACTTTAGCATCACTCATGACTCCCCTGGAATCCAATTCTTAATTCTTCATTCTTAATTCTTAATTGCCTTACCCTCCCAACCCATCTTATGACATAAGCAACTGGGTCAAATACTCCGTTACTTCGTCGTTTAACATAAACTTATTTTTTTCCAAAATGTCATAATAGGCTTTCACCGCTTCACAAGCTTTAGAATCGGGATGTTTCTCCATGTACCGCTCATAGCTTGCTTTCACTTCATCCTTTAATTCCAGCGTGTTTATGTCAAAGGCCGGCGTATTGTCAATCCCATGGATATAAAAACTGAGGTAGCGAAGATAATAATGTTCCTCTGCCTTTTGGGCTTCTTCCGTATCGGGATATTTGCCCATATAGCTTTCCCAGTTGGCAATTCTGTCGGAAAGCTCATCCCACGAAACAACTAATCCGCCGTCGGAACTCAAACGCTGTTTTATTTCCACCGCCTCAAGAGCCATAAACTCTTTGAGCTGTTCGGACATATACGCTTCAAATTTCTCCAGCAAATATTGGGGATCCGGCACCGTATATATCTCTCCTTCCGAGCTATAAATGTGATAGCCATTTTTGTGTATGAGGGAAACCACTTCCTTCAACGGTTCTTCTTTCAGCTTTTCCACATCGTTGAGCTCCTTCTCGTTATATTGCCAAATTACAGAAATATCAACCGCTTCACCCAGCATTTTGCTGTATTCCCCCGTAAGCTCCTCTTGCTGCAGCACTCTAATCGCTTTGACACCCTCATCCACCAATGCCGTATCTTCGACTATTTTTGCAAAAGCCGTCAACATCTTAATCGCCTGCTGAACCGTCAACTCATCGGAGGCAAAATAACGTTCCATGCTCTTCTTCGCTTTCTCCTCCAAATCAGCCTCACCGGCCAGAAATGCACCATAGCACCATCCCGTTTTGTCACCGGCTTTGATTTTGTACCAGTAGGCTTCGTCCTCGCCGATGCGCTGCTTGCTATCGGATTTTTCCATGATCTCCACTTCCGTACCGATATCCAATGCTGCGATTACGTCAGAGGCCGGATCACTGCTTTCGCGCAAGCTCAGCTTATCCGCCAGGATATAGGCCTTTTCCGATTGCTGCTCCCCCTCTGTTACCGCCGGCTTATTGCTTTCTTTTTGTTTTTCGTTCTCGTTGCCTTCCTTGGCCATACATCCTGCACTTAGCATTATAATAAGTGCCAGGTAAATTATTTTTTTCACATGAATCTACCCCGCTTTATCTATTTTATTGCTGTCGACCACCGGTCGGCAGTATGCGGATACAAAATACCCATCCCGCATTATTGACGAACATGATCAAAAAATGTTCCATAATTTATGCTTTTTTCTTTACATAACCCATGCTATAATGATAGCATACATATACTCAGGAGGATACACAATGAAAAAACTTACCTATTGCATTATTGCTTTAGTCATACTTATTACTGCATGGATATTATTTCTGATGAATACAGGGGACAAAGGTACACCGCCCGGTGAAGAACAGAATTCCGCCATAGGCTCAAAAAATCCGGCCGAAATGCCGGAATCAACAACACCCGTCCTTTCCGAATCATCCGAATCTACGCAGGAACAAGTAATCGAAAGGTTTGTCGGCGATTCCGACCGGCGTCCTATTGCAATCATGATTGACAATGATAATTCCAACGCGTGGCCCCACGCCGGCCTTGAAGATGCATATGTCATCTATGAAATCATTGTGGAAGGCGGTGCCACTCGCTTTATGGCCCTTTTTAAGGATAGGGATACGCCCAAAATCGGACCTATCCGCAGCTCACGTCATTATTTTCTGGACTACATGCTGGAGAATGACGCCATATATGTTCACTACGGCTGGAGTCCCAAAGCCGCAAAGGATATTCTAAGATTAAAGCTTGATAAAATTAACGGCGTATTGGGCAGTGACGGATGGATTTTTTGGCGCGAACCGAAACGGAAATATGATTATCACGATGTCTACACGAGCATTGAAAAAATCCAAAATATAAGTGAGCAGAAAAAATACCGGCCTACTTCGGAGGTCATGAATTTTTCCTATGCTTCCGAGGCAATAACCTTGGATGACGGACAAGATGCCGAAAAAATCACCATTCCCTATTCCAATTATCACAAAACATATTATGAATACGATTCGGAAACCAAGCTGTACAAAAGGTGGATGCGCAGCAAGCCCCATATGCTTTCTACGACCGACAGCCAGGTCACTGCGAAAAATATCATTATCCAGTTTGTCAAAAATTATTATCTCGGCGACGGTGAACCCAAGATAGGCAGGCAGGAATTGGATACCGTAGGCAGCGGTAAAGGCCTTTATATTACCAATGGCAAAGCCGTCAATATAACATGGGAAAAAAATCAGCGGCAGGCGAAAACCTTTTACATGGATGAAAACGGAAATGAGATACAATTAAATGACGGACAAACCTGGATTCAAATTACACCGCTCGGTGCCCAGGTAAAGATTGAGTAAGCATAGAACAGGGGACGGTTCTCTGTTTCAGTTAAAACAGAGAACCGTCCCCTGTTCTATGCTTGCCTGTTCTACCAAAATTTTTCACGTAAAAAAAATGGACATAGGTGCATAATAATTACTGAGGTGATACGAAATGGCTGGTTCAAGAAAATCTAAATTGCTGGTTCCGGAATGCTATGACGCTCTGAATCAATTTAAGATGGAAGTAGCTAATGAATTGGGACTATCGCAAAATATAAAGGAAAACAACGACCATTATAAGGGCGATGTTCCCTCAAAAGTAAACGGACAACAAGGCGGTCCGATCGGCGGCGAAATGGTGAAACGTATGATCCGGACGTATGAACAGCAGATGAAATAAAACAGATAAAACAGGGGACGGTTCTCTGTTTCAACTGAAACAGAGAACCGTCCCCTGTTTTATCTGTTTTAAAAACCTCTAATCCGCTTGGCGGCTTCTTCCGGCGATACACTGTTGAGGAATGTGCCCGTGGCCATTTCAAAACCTGCGTGATAGGAGACACGAGGCATTAATTCCAGATGCCAGTGATAAGCATCTTCTTCCATACCGTAAGGCACCGTATGCAAGACAAGGTTATAGGGGAATTCTCCCAATATCTTTTCCATCATTTGCATCGTATTTTCAAACGCATCTGCCAGTGCATATAACACCCTGTCCTCCACTTGGCCGAAATCCTGCTGGTGCAGTGTGGGAAGAAAGACGGCTTCATAGGCAAACTGCGGTGCAAAGGCCGCTGCGACAATAAAGTGTCCGTTTTGATAGATGAGCCTGTCTTGACTATTCACTTCCGCCCTAATCATCTCACAGAATACGCATTGACCTTTTTGATCATAATACCTTTTTGCCCCCTCCATTTCCTGCCGCAGTCTCGGCGGAATAAAAGGAAGTGCTACAATCTGAGAGTGGGAGTGAGGCAGTGACGCGCCCCCGTTTTTTCCGCAGTTTTTAAATATCTGGACATATTGTATATCCTGCAATTTCGAAAGCTGCACAAATCTCTCGCGGTAAGCGGTAAAGACCTTAAATATCTGCTCTTTTCCCAAATGGTGCAGCGTTTTATCATGCAGCGGCGTTTCAATGACTATTTCATGACGGCCTGTCCCCTCACAGAGCGAATAAAAAAGATCCCGGTCGTCCACAGACTCATTTTCTATGCATACTGCGGGAAATTTGTTGGGAACCACCCGCAGTATCCAATCTTCTCCGTCGCTTATTCTCAGGGTTTCACCCGGTGTCATCTCTTCACTGCCGGGACAAAAAGGACACTTCTCCTCATGCTTCTGTTTCCCAAAATGATAGGGTCTGCCCTTCCGCTCTTGTGCAATAATGACCCATTCTCCGGTGACTATATTTCTTCGTAATTGTGACAATTTATGAACCCCTCCAGCCATTCAATATACAGCTTATCTTTAGTATAACATTATTCCGTCACAAATAAAATAAAAAAACCTCGGTTTAAATAAGGGACTCATGATCTTCAATCCATTGCCTTGTTTTGGCAATGCCCTGTTCCAGATTCACCGCCGGCCGCCATCCCAGCAGTCTCCTTGCTTTATCATAATTACATAACAATTTCATGATTTCACTCTGCGGATGGATATGGGGCACATGCTCTATTTGA
>JAKSBV010000367.1 GCA_022360955.1 Bacillota bacterium | reverse complement strand
GAGCGTACACTACCATTCCGGTCATGTATATAGTAACGACTGTCAAAACCGCCAATAACATTGGCGTGTTTCGAGTGGAACAGCCTGTCACCGTAATGATAATTTTTAGCAACAGGATTCCATTTTTCGCCATCATATTCCAATTCTACCAATACTTTCGGCAGTTTTCCAGAATAATCCAGGATGTACTTTCTGGTTGTAGCTGCGCCTGTTTCATCGGTAACGGTTTTCATAACTCTATTACTCATAGAGTCATAGCTCATAAATGTAGTAATATCGGGGTCAATAATATTAGCGGAAGCCTCAATTTTATTATCAAAGTTATAAGTAAATGTACTGATACCGTCACAAATAAGATTTCCGTTCTTATCCCAGTCAACCAGGTCATTGCTGCCGACAGAGGTTAGCATATTAGTATCATCAAAGCCGGTATTATTAAAATCATAGCCAAAATCTTCACTGACACCATTTTCAGTACGGTTATTCATATTACCGTCCTTATTGTAACCATAGTTTCCTGCCCAACTGCCAACTATCGCCTGGGTTAGTTCCCCAAGCCGGTTGTAAGTATAATACTCATCAACTCCCGCTTGATTTGGCCGGAAACTCTGCGCAGATTTAATTCTCCCTTTACCGTCAATAACCATATTACCCAGGCTAAAGTAGGCATTTGATAAACTATCCAGTTGATTGTCTAAATTATAGGTATAATCTATTTCAGTGAACGGGAATAAACCGCCGTTCCTATATCCCATGTTTGACAGGTTGCCATTGTCGTCGTAATTGGCCAGCATACTAAAATCTTCAAACGCTGTCCCCGACATTATAATGTATAACCTTCCTGCCCGGTCATACTCATAATCGGCAACATAGATACCGTTCGGATCATTTACCGGGTCGCCGGTGATATGAATATTATCAACCTGGCCATCTGACTTGTAACTATAGGAGCTGATAAAACCATCCTGGTCGGTTATCGTCTCGATCTGGTTAAATGGTGTATAGGTATAATTATATTCTGACACTAAAGTGTCCGGTTCCTGCGGCAGGTTCGGGTCAGTCTGAATCGGAGCTGTGATATACTCCCCGGCATATATCATTCTATCGAAGTAATCATAATCGTATTTGACATAATTACCATCGGGATAATCTTTTGTTATAACTCTGCCGTAACCGTCACGCCGGTAATTAATACACTGATGGTTACCGCTGCTATCATAAACGGTCTTTGCTTTTAATTTACCATCCGGGTAATATCCCCATCTCTGGTGTAAACCGCTTGGATATAATATCTCAACCAGCTTTTTATTATGGTCAAATCTGCGCCAGGTTGATTTACCTTCGCCATCATCTATACGAATATCAAAATGACATTTATCTGCAAATTCTACCGGGTAATAGATCGGGTTATTCGGATCGAGATATTCCAATGGGTCAAGATCATTATAGTAGATATCCGTCCGCGCTGTTTCAGTTCCGTCAATATCCTGGAATACAGTTTGCAGCCGTCTGCGATAATCGTAGCTGAATTCCGTATCTTTTAAGACCGTGCTGCCGTCCCGGTCAAACTCAGTCACCCGTTTAACCTGGTCATTATCATAATACTCAGTTTGTGATTGAACTACTTTTGCAGCATTGTCAGTAGCAAAGTAAGTTTTTGTCTTCCTGTTGGCATTATCATAGTCAGTATAAAGCTTATTTCCTTTCGGGTCGGTAGTCTGTATTCTATTATCAAGAGCATCGTAGTAGTACCGGGTAACCAGGTTAAACTCTGCTATACCATTGGGATCATCCGGG
>JAKSBV010000234.1 GCA_022360955.1 Bacillota bacterium | reverse complement strand
GCCCAAAACGCCGGCGCCTCCCGTGATGACAATAACCTTATCCTTGATATCCATACGATTTTTCATAACACTACTCCTATTCTCACCAATTTATTGTACAAAGCGGATCTACTGAACTGCCTATAACATAATCTCCTATCCTTCAAAAAAGGTCCGTGCATTATCAAAGCTAATTCTTTTAACCATGTCACCCAGCCACTTTTCATCCCAAGGAAGCTCACCGTTAACCACCTTCTCTGCGATAAAGTTACATAGAATACGCCTAAAATATTCGTGCCGCACAAAGGATAAGAAACTTCTAGAATCAGTGAGCATACCCACAAATGTACCGAGCACACCGGTGGTTGCAAGATCGGTGAGTTGCTTCTCCATTCCTTCCAGATGGTCTACAAACCACCACGCAGGGCCAAACTGCACACGACCCTTGATACCATCACCCCAGAAACAGCCGCCAATGGTGGACAAGATATAATTATCTTTTGGATTGAGACAGTATAAGATGGTCTTTGGAAGTCCACCATCCTCCATAGCTGCATTGAGAAATTGGCTCAGAGGTTGAGCGACAGGTGCATCATTGACCGCATCAAAGCCACTATCGGGCCCCAGCCTTCGATACATTGGCTGGTTATTATCCCGTAGCGCTCCGATATGCAGCTGCATAACCCAACCGCGCGACCGGTATTCCTGTGCCAAATATCTCAAAAGCGCACTTTGATACTTAGCCGCATCCCCGGCTGATAGTATCTCTTCTTGAAACACACGCTTGAAGGCAACATTAGCTTCAGCCTCATCACATAACACAAAGTTAAAGACATCGAGCCCATGATCGGCGCATAGACACCCCATGTCATCAAAAAAGTTTAATCGCTCTTTGATGGCTTTCTTTAGATCCCCGAAATCCCGAATGACTATCTGCGTAGCATCCACCAGCCGGTGTATGTAATCAACAAAGCCGTGTTTGTTTATCCTGACCACCTTGTCCGGTCTGAAGGATGGCCGTACCGTTACCACTGACGCTTGAGCATCCATAACCTTCTTGTGACTATCAAGGTTTTCCAGTATGTCATTGGTGGTGCATAGTGTATGCACGTTTATTAGCGTTAACATTTTTATGGTGGATAATGATTTGAGATACGAATTGGCCTGCTCCCAAATCTTATCAACATTCTCTGGACAGATCCTCTCCTCGATGCCAAAGTAGCCCTTCAGCTCCATATGACTCCAATGATACAGAGGATTACCGACGGCTTGGCTCACAGCCTCTGTATAGCCCCTAAGTTTTTCCTTGGGATCACCGCTCCCCGATATGAAGCGCTCATCGTGACCCATTGCACGCATAATCCGCCATTTATAGTGATCACCCTGCAGCCACACTTCACTGAGGTCTCCATAGGACCGGTCGATGGCTATGTCGTTAGCCTCCAGATGATTGTGATAATCATAGATAGGCCTATCCTTGGCATAGTCATGATAAAGCTGCTCAGCCTGCTTCGACTTAAGTAAGAAATTCTCATCTAAAAAGCTCTTCATGCAATCCTCCTTAACTACTTTTTCGAATGACCAGCTCGGGATCCAAGCTGATGTGCTGTATGACATCGTCACCTTGTATGGTTTGGAGCAATGCATCAATTCCCATTTGTGCCATCTTGTCTACCGGACGATGAACGGTGGTCAATGGCGGATAGGCATAGGCCGCAGCAAAACTACCATCAAAACCGGTAACAGCTATATGTATTGGCATTTCCAAACCTACCTCCCTGATAGCACCCATGGCTCCTATGGCCATATCATCATTAAAACAGCATACCGCATCTGGTACTTTGTCTTTCTTTAGGAGCTTTTGTATAGCCCTAAAACCACTATCATAGCTGTAGTCACCCACTTCAAAGGAGGTGCTATCGAGACTGCTTCCGATTTCCTT
>JAKSBV010000031.1 GCA_022360955.1 Bacillota bacterium | reverse complement strand
CCCACTTCCTTCGTCTTGAAAAAGCCGCCATGACCTAAAATTTCATCAACCTTCACCGCTTCTTCTTTCAAAAGAATATCCAAGCCGGTTTTTAGGGCACCCAATGCTGTAAATAAATTCACCCGCATAAAATTAGCCAGGTTGAAATTGCTGTTTGACGAACGCACAAATAGGGGACATCCTTCTTCAAAATGGGTAATATGCTCGCCGGAAATGTAGCCATACGATAATAACCCCCCACAATCCGGATCACCTTGGAGTGCCATACCAAGTAAAGTATCATAAAGCTTTGGTTTATCCACGTCCATTCCCAGCGCTTTGACAGCCTGACCGAACAAGCTGATCCAGGCATCGTAATCCGATGTACAATTATTAGAATGTGCCATAGCCACTAGTTGGCCGGCAGGTGTTGTCACCAGATCAATTTCGGGATACACCTTGGATAACTCCTTTTCCAGCACAATCATCGCAAATACAGATGTTCCCGCGGATACATTTCCTGTACGAGGTGACACGCTATTGGTAGCCACCATACCAGTCCCGGCATCACCTTCCGGCGGACAAAGCGGAATGCCCGGCTGCAGTTGACCGGTAACATCAAGAAGCTGCGCTCCTTCTTCAGAAAGTTCTCCGGCTCTTTCTCCGGCCACCAGAACACTTGGCAGAATGTTCTCCAAACGCCATGAAAGATTTAACGAACTAATTTGTTGATTGAACTGCTCAATCATTTGCGAGTTGAAATGATTCGTTTTCAATTCAATTGGGAAAACACCGGATGCTTCTCCAATTCCCAAAACCTTCTGTCCTGTCAATTTCCAGTGAATATAGCCTGCCAATGTTGTCATATAACTAATCTCAGATATATGCTCTTCTTCATTCAGGATCGCTTGATACAGATGGGCAATACTCCACCTTTGCGGGATAGGATAGTTAAACAGCTTTGTCAAGGCTTCAGAAGCCTGACCAGTTATATTGTTACGCCATGTTCGGAAAGGCGTTAAAAGATTTTCGTTCCGGTCGAAAACCATATAACCATGCATCATGCCACTAAAACCGATTGCGCCCGTAGTTTGTATAGTTACTCCAAATTCTTCTTTAACATTGCCGGCCATTTTCCGGTAGCTGCTCTGCACACCCTTCCAGATATCGTCTATGCTGTAGGTCCAAACGTTGTTGATATAACTATTTTCCCAATCATGGCTGCCAGAAGCGATAGGGGTATTATCTGCATCGATTAAGACCGTTTTAATACGGGTTGACCCCAGTTCAATTCCGATTACTGTTTTACCGTTGGTAATGGCACTTTTAACTTCATTTAATTCAATACGCATCATTTCCCTCCTCAAAATGTTTATCAATTTATATATCTATTTCTGTCCATAATATGCATTTTTACCGTGTTTTCTTAAAAAATGCTTATCTAAAAGCACCTGACTGATGGATTCAATGCCCGGTGTTAATGCAAAAGTACGATAAGCCATTTTGGCCACTTCTTCCATGACTACTGCATTGTGCACTGCTTCATGGGCATCCTTTCCCCAGGTAAAAGGTCCGTGATTATTGACCAATACCCCGGGCACTTGCATTGGGTCTTTCGCTTCGAAGGTCTCTATGATGACCCGTCCGGTTTCCTTTTCATAGGCGCCATTGATTTCTTCCGCTGTCATTCTGCGTGTACAAGGGATATATCCGTAAAAATAATCGGCATGGGTTGTACCAAGGGCAGGAATACTACGTCCGGCTTGCGCCCAACTTGTCGCCCATGGTGAATGGGTATGAACAATGCCACCTGCTTTAGGAAATTTATTATATAATGCCAGATGTGTAGGGGTATCCGACGAAGGATTCAACTCTCCTTCCGCTTTATTACCCTCTAAATCTAAAACAACTAAGTCTTCTGCCTTCAACTTATTATAAGCTACACCGCTGGGCTTAATGACTACCAATCCTTTTTCCCTGTCAATGCCGCTGGCATTGCCCCAGGTAAAAGTAACCAGTCCATATTTAGATAAATCAAGATTGGCTTGTAATACTTGTTCTTTTAACTTTTCTAACAATCGTATCACCTCATGTTCATTAGTGTACAGCTGACAGGATACAGCGTACAGGTAAATATATTATAAAACGGTTCTCACTTATCAGAAAGAACCGTTTATAGTATGTTGTTTAATGATTATGCAAATGGATTTTCGTCCTTGTAAAGCATTCCTGCCGGCTGGTTAAATGCTACATCTCCTACGCCAAGCATTTTCATTGCTGCAAACAGTACTTTACCTGCATGTTTAAATGCAACCCCTGCATGATGCGGGTATCTCTTGGCGATCAGTACATGTCTGTAGAATCTGCCCATCTCTTTGATTGCAAATACACCAATGCCTCCAAAGGATTTTGGATCTACATCCAACACTTCACCTTCGGCTACATAGCTTCTTAACTGACAGTCAGCAGTACTCTGCAATCTGAACAAAGTAATGTCTCCGTCTTTAATGGTTCCTTCTAACGTACCTCTGGAGATATCAGGGTCTTTATCACCTTCAAGAAGCCGATGCATAATCAACTGATATTTCATGGCACCGTTCTTAAGGCAGCAAGCAGGAGTATTTCCACAGTGGAATCCCATAAACAAGTCGTTCAAACGATAACCTTCTACTACGTTTTGATTATTTTCATACATATCTCTCGGCACACTATTATTAATATCCAATAAGGTAGCCGGCATATTGGTAGCACAGGTAATGATATATTCACTTAACGCACCATAGATATCAGTCTCACAAGCAATCGGAATACCCTTTGCCGCAAATCGTGAGTTTACATAGCAAGGTACAAACCCAAACTGCGTCTGGAATGCAGGCCAACATTTATTAGCAAACACCGCATACTCCGATGCGCCTATATGTTGCTCCATCCAATCTTGTAATGTTAATTCATATTGAGCCAGTTTTGGCAGTATTCCGGGATAGCCGTTTCCTTCACCAAGCTCTTCTTCCATTTCTTTAACAATCTCAGGAATTCTTGGGTCATTGGCATGATTGTTGAAGGCTTCAAATAAATCAAGCTCAGAATTTTCCATAATTTCCACACCGAGGTCATATAATGGTTTAATAGGTGCATTACATGCAAGGAAATCCTGTGGCCTTGGTCCAAACGAAAATATCTTTAACTTGGATACGCCTAAAATCACTCTTGCAATCCTTTCAAAATCTGCAACCATATCTGCAATTTCTGTAGACGTTCCAACCGGATACTCAGGAATATATGGGTTTAGCTTTCTTAATGCCAGATTATAAGAGGCATTCAACATACCACAATAGGCATCTCCTCTGCCATCAATAAGGTCGTTCTCTGTTTCTTCCGCTGCAGCTACGTACATAGCCGGCCCGTTAAATTTCTCCGCCAATATTGTTTCCGGACCTTCCGGACCAAAGTTGCCAAGATATACTACCAATGCATTCACATCAGCATTCTTTAATTCTTCTAATGCCTTTAACAAATCTTTTTCATTTTCTACAGCTGTCTTAATCTCCGTTACTGCAATTCCTTTTTCACTACAGGCTTTTACAACAGCTTCTCTTCGATTGACACTTAATTCTACCGGAAAACAGTCTCTGCTTACCGCAACAATGCCAAGTTTAACTTGTGGCATATTGATCATGTTAAGTCCCCCTTTATATTTTATCACGAACTTGTACGTACAACCTACAATATACTTATTCTACATTCATAAAAAAATTCCTGCTTTATTTAAAAAATTTTCTCGTTGATTGTCTAATAATAAGTTTAGGCTCCATTACATCTTCAACGTGTATTTCTTTCCCCTCAATCATATTCAATAAATGCCGGGCCGCTTTTTCACCCAATTCTTCCTTGGGATGTGCTACAGTTGTCAACTTTATTTCAGTAGCAACTGCTATATCCGAATCGTCAAAACTTACAACCGATATATCCTCAGGCACTTTTTTTCCTTGCTTTCGCAAAACATCAATGACCTTAATTGCTATTTGGTCATTGTAACATACGATTGCTGAACTATCTCCCAGCCTGTTATACAAGAGTTCTCCATAGCCTTCATCATTTAACAGCACTTCTTTTTCTTCCGTTGAGAACCAAATCACAGCCTGCCCTTGCATGGACAAATTTTTATCCTGATGGGCTTTCGTAAAACCTCGGTAACGCCCATGCCCTTGCACATCGTCCATTTTAAAGATGCCCGTAATTTGCCGATGTCCAAGTTCTATAAGATGTCTTGCTGCCAGGTAGCCTGCCTGTACATCATCTTCTATCACATAAGAATAGTTCAAATCACGATAAGACCCATGTATAAATATAATAGGAATGCCTTTGGCGCTTAATTCCTTATAGAGTTCAATATTTGGATTAGGAAGAGCACTTTTGGTCGGCTCAACAATTAATCCGTCAATGTTCTTGTCCAGTATATTATTTAAGCATATTCTTTCCTTGTCAATTTTACTATTCGTATGGCTCAGTACAATATTGTAGCCTGCCGTTCCAAGTACCGTATCCATCCCTTTAATGATATTTGGAAAAATGTAGTCATTCAGGTATGTGGTAACAACCCCCACAATCTTACTGCTCTCTTTACGAATATGAGGGGTTCTTCCTACAAAAGTTCCTTTTCCTTGTATACGATATAACCATCCTTCATTGACTAATTCCCCAATTGCCTGACGCACGGTATGTCTGCTGATACTGAAGCTTTGTGCCAGTTCGTTCTCCGAGTATATCTTTTCTCCTGGTTCTAAATGGTCTTGTTGGATTAAATCTTTTATATATTCTTTTAGTTGTAGGTATTTGGGTGTATCTACAGAATTCATTGCTATTCCTCATTTATATCAATTTGAAGTTGTACGTATAAGATATATTGTAACATATGTTTGTGAATTTGGGAATAGATGTTTCTGACCTCTGCAGGTGGTGGGTACCGATTACTTCAACAGGCGGCCAGCATATCTCCTGCCTCGTTGAACCGGCTGGTCGCAAGCAAGCTTGCTGCTCGCCCAAGCATCCCGGGTGTATTGGAATTGCTGCACAATTGCTTTGATTGTTATAACAACAGCATATTATCGAATGACCTAAAAAAATAGGAATCAGTTATAAAAACCAATTCCTATCTTCTTATAAACAAGTGTATTCTCCAGCCGAATACAACTTATAAGCAAAACAGCCGAAAGTAAAAAAGTAATGGTGAGGTTACAGCCCTCACTTCTCACTCCCCACTATGTTGCCAAATACTTTTTAACAAGTGTATTAATTATTTTCCCATCCGCACGACCTTTTACTTTTGGCATAATTGCCGCCATCACCTTACCCATGTCTTTCATACCGGATGCGCCAACGCCCTGTATGGTCTCTTTGACGATTTCAGCCAGTTCTTGTTCAGACAATTGTTGGGGTAGATAGCTCTGCAAAATCTCAATTTCTGCATTTAAAGTATCTATTAAATCCTGACGGTCACTCTTTTCATATTCAGGAAGTGCTGACTTTCTTTTCTTAACCTCTTTAGCAATTACTTCTAAAACCCCTTCATGATCAAGGGTTATTTTGCTATCTTTTTCAACCTGAAGGATTGCTGCCCGCACCATTTGTACGGTATTCTTTTTTATTATATCCTTCTCTTTCATAGCAGCCTTCATGTCTTGCAATAATCTGTCTTTGAGGGACACTTGGTACACCCCTCCTTCTGTTTTAATCATTTTTCTCTTTACCTAAATTTTCTTTTCCTTGCAGCCTCAGATTTCTTTTTACGCTTTACACTTGGCTTTTCATAGTGTTCTCTTTTTCTAACTTCAGATAAAACACCTGATTTAGCACATTGACGTTTGAATCTGCGAAGTGCGTTGTCCAAGCTTTCATTATCTTTAACTTTAACATGTGACATATGTTTCCCTCCCTCCGCTACCATCAATCGTGCGAGGTATATTGAGCTATAACAGCCCTTCATAATGGAAATAAGGCGAAATACCATACCACTTTATTATACCTTATACGCTCAAAACATGTCAAGAACATGAAAACAATTAATTTTGTCCTCATTATCCGGGGGGCCACTGCAGTCCTCGTCCGCCTAAAAGGTGAAAATGGATATGCCCTACCGTCTGACCGCCATCTTCTCCGCAATTATTGACAATTCTAAAGCCTTTGCTGTCAACACCTAAATCCCGGGCGATTTTCTTTCCTACTAAAAAGATATGCCCTATTAAGTCAACATGTTCCAAATTTAAATCCATCACCGATGAAATATGCTGCTTAGGTATGATTAACACATGAACCGGTGCGGCAAGGCTAATATCTTTAAAAGCCAAAATGCGATCATCTTCATACACAACAGAAGACGGTATTTCTTTTGATATGATTTTACAAAAAATACAATCTGACATTCTATTCATCCTTTCCATATTCTTTGAGCATTTGGGACCTGGCATATGCGCTCTATCTTTACCGGCTATATAGATAACCAAAATGGAAGTTAAAAATATAATAGTACTCCAGCAACAGGTATTCCGAATCTAAAAAATAGTTGAGGACTGAGAGTCGAGAAAGTCCCCCTGCCTTGCACGACACCTGGTTGCTGTTTTACTCTCCACCCCTGTTTAGTCATTTTTGACCTCCGCCCTCTGATCCCGATCTCCGGTTTATCCATACAATCATATTTCCAGTCCTAGTGTGCGTTATCTATATTTGCTGCTCAACGAGTGCCGGCACTTTGCCAAGGGCTTCGTCAATTTTAGAGGGGTCTTTTCCGCCGGCTTGCGCCATGTCCGGACGTCCGCCACCGCCTCCTCCGGCAGTTTTGGCTACTTCTCTAATGATATTGCCGGCGTGGACTCCCAGGGCAGTTGCATTCTTAGTAGCCATGGCAACAAAATTCACTTTACCGTTAGCACCGGTTGCCAGTACTACCAAACCGCATTCCAATCGATCCCTTACCGTGTCCCCCATTTTTCTCAAGCCATCCATATCCAATTCATCCATTCTGGCCGCAACCACCCGGACACCTCGAACATCTTCACCACTGGCAAGAATCTCTTCTACCGAGCCACGGGCCAGTTTGCGTTTCAGATGTTCTATCTCCTTTTGCGCCGCCTTTAACTCACTCACCGACATCTCTGCTTTTCTCACCACATCATTGGTATTGGTTCTCAATACGCCGGCTACTTTATTCAACATTTTTTCCTTGTTTTCAAGGTAGTCCAAAGCACCTAGTCCGGTCACGGCCTCAAGCCTCCTGACACCTGCGGCTACACCGCCTTCACTTACAATCTTGAATACGCCTATTTGACTGGTTACATCCAGATGACATCCCCCACACAGTTCAATGCTGTAATCGCCCATTTTGACAACCCTTACCCTGTCTCCGTACTTTTCTCCAAACAGGGCGGTAGCGCCCATTTTTTTTGCTTCCTCGATAGACATTTCCTTTGCTTCAACGCAAAGACTGTCCAATGCCGCTTTATTCACTTCTCTTTCAACCTTTTCTATCTCTTCTTGCGTCATCGCCGAAAAATGTGAAAAGTCGAATCTTAAGCGTTCAGGCTGTACAAGGGAACCGGATTGATGAACATGGCTGCCTACCACATCTCTCAAGGCTTTTTGCAATAAGTGGGTAGCGGTATGGTTTCTGGCGACGGCTTTCCTCCGTTCCAGGTCAATAGCTGCCTTCACCTCATCTCCCACCGATAATGTTCCCGATTCTACCTCACCGATATGGAGCATTTTGCCGTCCCCCATTTTTTTGCAATCCACAACTTTTACATGCACATCTCCATTTTCAAGAATACCCGTATCTCCCACTTGACCTCCGCTTTCCCCATAAAATGGGGTCTGATCAAGGATAATGGTGATATTGTCGCCCTGTGAGGCCTTTTCAACGAGTTCATGGTCTTTGACAATGGCCAGCACCTTTGCCGCCGCGTCAAACTGGGAATAGCCTATGAAACTTGTCGTAATCCTTTTGTCCATTTTAGAATACACATCCTCAGCGCCCCATGCCGCCGAACTTGTATCCTGACGAGCTGCTCTCGCCCTTTCTCTTTGTGCCTCCATCTCTTTGTTAAAAGCTTCTTCATCAAGGTCCATGTCCTGTTCGGTCAGAATCTCCTTTGTTAAATCAATAGGGAAGCCGTACGTATCATATAGCTTAAAGGCTTTATCCCCGCTCAATACTTTTTGCTTGGACTCCTTTAATGCCGCTATATACTGATTTAATATGGTTATCCCCTGATCTATCGTTTCATCGAACCGTTCTTCCTCAACCTTTATGACCTTTTGAATATACTCACTTTTTTCCTGCAGTTCAGGATAGGCTTCCTTTGATTCACGGATAACCGTTTCGGCTACTTCCCATAAGAAGGTCTTTTCAATGCCCAACAGCTTCCCATGTCGTGCGGCCCTTCTCAGCAGTCGTCTTAATACATAGCCTCTGCCTTCATTGGACGGCAGGATACCGTCGGAGACCATAAAGCTCGTACTCCTTATATGATCGGTAATGATCCTCAGCGAAACATCCGTTTTCTCATCCTGCTGATATGTTACACCTGCAATTCGACAGACATGGGTCATAATATTTTTGATAGTATCCACTTCAAACAATGAACCCACATCCTGCATAATGGCAGCCAGTCTCTCCAATCCCATACCCGTATCGATATTTGGCTTGGGCAAAGGATGGTATTGGCCCTGTTCATCCTTATCAAATTGGGTAAAAACAAGATTCCAAAATTCTACAAACCTGTCACAATCACAACCCACGGCGCAGTTAGGGTCTCCACAGCCGGCCTTTTCTCCCCGATCAAAATATATTTCCGAACAGGGGCCGCACGGGCCGGTGCCATGCTCCCAAAAATTATCTTCCTTTCCCAATCTTACTATTCTCTCTTCAGGCACCCCTACTTCTTTTGTCCATATGTCAAAGGCCTCTTCGTCCTCTTCATAGATGCTTACCCATAACCTTTCTTCAGGCATTTTCAAATCCTCAGTGACAAATTCCCACGCCCAGGCCGCAGCCTCTTTTTTAAAATAATTCCCAAAGGAAAAATTGCCCAGCATTTCAAAAAATGTCCCATGACGCGCCGTTTTTCCTACCCTTTCAATATCCGGCGTTCGAATACATTTTTGACAGGTGGTTACCCTTTCCCTCGGCGGCTTTTCCTGGCCTGTAAAATAGGGCTTGAGCGGTGTCATCCCCGCATTAATCAATAAAATGCTGGGATCATTTAAGGGCACCAGCGGAAAACTGGGCAATCTTAGATGTGCTTTGCCCTCAAAAAATTTTAAATATCGTTCTCTTATTTCATTCAATCCTAACTGCTTCATATAATCAGTCCTTTCATTATTTACTATATAACTCAAAAAACTCCCGCCCTAAAATATCATTTTAGGGACGAGAGTTGTTCACGCGGTACCACCCTAGTTGTTAAGAATTTATACTTCTCAACCACCTCTAAACAGCCTTAACGCGACCAACGCCAATGCCTACTCAAGTTTATCAACACACTCTTCAACATCGGAACTCGGGAACTGCTTCTATTAATTTCTGCAAAGAATCTTCCAGCCCAGCACTCATTTCGTCAATGCACTAACTCATTTTGCAGCTAACTTACGAAACAAAGCAATTGGATTCTCTCTCTGTATGCATCTGCTAATATACTACTTTCCGTCATTGCCTTTATTATTTATTTAAAGCGATATCAATTCATTGATCATTCTTACATGTAATTATATATAAACCGTTATTTCATGTCAATGCTTAGATAAAAAAAGTTCATTATTCGACTGTCTGCGGTATCTGCTTCCTTTTTACCGGAAACCACAAACCGTGAACCATGAACTTTATCTTATAAATGAATATGATTTACCTTCCCATACACCTTCAAGATTACTCAACTTATCCATCATATTTTTACAGAAATGATCTCAACTCAATTAATAACAGGCATACCCTTAAGTTAAGCTTATACGATTGCCATGATCCACATTAGTATAATACTTATTACAATAGTCATAGTAGCAATTGAGCCTACAAACTTTGTATCATATCTATGTTCAACAGAAAACGGGAGTATTGATAATGATGATGGAAGGGTAAGTGATATCATGATTGAACGGTTGAACATATCATTAAAAGGCAAGATAAGAAAAAAGGCTATTCCCAGCCCGAGACCCACTGCATACTTTACGATTAAAACCTTGCACATTTTATTGACATATTCTTTTTCAAACTTGAATGTCAGAAAAATACCCAGTGTCAGCAGGGAAAGAGACTGACTTGCGTCAGAAAAGATTGACGCTAAATCAAGTATCGGCCTGGGGTAACTGATTTTCAGAAGGCATAATACCAATGTAAGAACATAGGCTATCAGTGGTATTGATCTTGAAATTTGCAATGCAACAGCTTTTATTTCAAAACCGCTGCCGTCATCTGCATAGAAGCCTGCCACCAAATAACAAATTATAAAAATGGAGAATGCATTCCCTATATCTATCATGCCATAATATTTAATAGCCTCCTGCCCAAAAATGACTTCAACAAGAGGATAAGCAAACAAGCCAATGTTAAGGCCGACTAATGGCATGATCAGCATGCCTTTCATTCTCCTATCTTCCTTTTTGAAAAAAAAATTGCCCAAAACGAGCATCAATACGCCAAATGCAATACCAATAAATGAAAGAAGCATTAACGAACCATCTATGGTTATACCGGTAAATGCATTGATAATAATAGCCGGCAGGATAAAATTGAATATGACCCTTGCTAGTGCTTCTCCATCCTTATATGAAACTATTTTAAAACGTTTTGCCATATATCCAATCAATATGATTAATATGGAAATTGCCATTTTATAATTTACTTCACTCATAAACGCTCCTATTTCTATGGTGGACAGGAGAATTCGCACCATTCTCCTGTAATTTGTTACACCTTCTCCACCAAACATTCCTAATGCTGTTTTTATTCCATCTTTTCTGCCAAACCATCGAGCATCTTATGGAATAAATCATTAAACCTGTCTAGGTCAAGAATTTTTGTTGGATGATCAATAATGGCATATTCTTCGGCATTTCCCTCAATATCTTCAGGGATAAATCCCTCTTTCAGGTTTTCTTCACTTAAAGAAATCCTATAATCCCCTGTCTCAAAAAGCTCCGGATTTGTAAGATAAATAGCTGTCACAAGGTCCCAGTTATGAAAACCGTTTTCTTTAAATCTTGCGCCTATATAGTCTATCCACTCTTTCAGGATAGGCATTAAATATTTTGAAAGCTTATTGTTTTTGGATGCAATCCTATTGATTTCTTCTTTGCCGAACCATGCCTGAAGTGTTGTCTGGGAAGATAGTATACTGATATTTTTTCCATATTTCAGTACATTGTATGCAGCAACATGTGCACAGCTGAAATTCAACTCACGGCAATGCACACCATTTATATATAGGGGCTCTGTTACCCCTCCCATTAAAATAAGCCTTTTTATTTTATTAAAAAAATCATTGTCCTTCAAATATGCACAATATATATTTTGCAGAGATCCGATAGCAATCACCACTATCTCACCAGGATATTTATCGGCCTGTTCAACAAGAAAATCTGCCGCTTCACTTTCAAGCTGTTCATTCGTCCTGGCTCCTCTCCGCACTTTCACATCATTGATGTTCAAATCCTTTAGCATCTGCAGTGTATTATCATATACAACATGCAATTTATTGTTTGCAAAAGTTGTCGTTACACCAAGAAGGTCTACTCCCGGATGTTGATATAGATACATAAACGTAAGCCCGTCATCAACGTCAGAGCGCAAAACCGACATTGTATTATCACAGTCCAAAATCACCTTATTCATTTTATGCTTCCTCCCTTTTAGTGTTTTTTTGCTTTATTGAGCGCTTTAAATATCAATGAGCATGACATCGCCCCAGCATCAACAAATCCTCTTGAACGTTCTCCTAAATATTTGGCACGTCCTTTTGTTGCCATCATATCTTTTGTAGCTTCCATTCCTTTTACCGCGCCTATTTCAGCCATTTCAAGCGAATCTTCCCAGGTAGTGCCTTCCTTAACATTGGCCCTGAGCTCCAATAATGCACCATGTATACTGTCAAGCATTGTTTTTTCACCGGGTTTTGTAAGGGTTAATTCATATAAGCCTTTTTCCGTTGATTCAATAATGTCCAGAAGGTCCTTGCCCACAAGGGTATCTTTACCTTTCGTAACAATAGAAGCCTGAATAAACAATGTACTGAATATCGGACCCGAAGCACCTCCCATATTCTTTAACATAGCATAGCCTATGGTTTTAAAGCACTGGGATATGGTCGTACTGTCTCCTATATTCATCAACTCGGTATAAGCTGCAGAAACACCTCGCAATATTGTTGTTCCGTGGTCTCCGTCACCTGCACTTGCATCCAGCTCACACAGCATTTTACAATTTTCCTCAAGCGACTCTTTTAGTATCTTTGCAAAAGATTTAAAATAATCGACATAACTTTCAGACATTTCAGTTACCTCCATTACCTATTGTTTCTTAAACTGTCCAGATAGTTGAATCCTTTTACAGCCTCAACCAAAGGATCTTCTCCCATATCACGCCATATCGAAAGGGTATTGCCTACCTCATTTTGTGAAAGTACAAAAGACTCCAATGTAAGCCAGCCATCATAATCATTGTTCCTTAGTACTCTAAAAAACCGGTTCCATAGAATATGTCCGGTTCCAGGCACCCCACGGTGGTTTTCACAGCAGTGAATATACCCAATATTGTTAATATTCCTCTCAACAGCCGATACAATGTCGTCTTCTTCTATATTCATATGGAAAGTATCCGCTAAAAGCCTTACATTGGGTGCATCAACCATTTTAAGGAAACTTGTTCCCTCATCCAGCGTATTAATGAAATCGCTTTCAAAACGGTTTAATACTTCTACATTCAAGTCAATACCATATTGCCCGGCATATTCTCCAATTATTTTCATACTGTCCGCACTTCTTTTCCATCTTTCCCTACGTGTGTTTCCATGTGAAAATTCCCGCCAGGGGGAACAAAGTACGCCATTAAGGCATTTTGAACCCATCTCAGCTGTTTTGTCAATACATTCTTTTAAGAACAGTATGCCATTCTCCCGTACTGCCGGCACTTTGCTGCTGATGTCAGTTTCGGGTGTAATACCTACCCCACAGCTAACTTCAAGCTCCAGTTCTTTTAAAACCTTTCCAACCTTTTTCAAGGCCTCATTATTTGCACCATACAAAGAAATTTCCACGCCATCATATCCGGCTGCTTTGAGTGGCTCCAAATAAGGTGTAACTTCATCCTCCCATTTTCTGCAAAACATTGACATGTGAACACCGATTTTCATTAAATCGTCACCCCCATTTACTAATACTTTGCTCAAATATTGTATTCTCATAGATGATCGGTTTTCCATTGTCCCCATATGCTATAAATGCCTTGGATATTACCGGTTTATTTATTTCTATGTTAAGTAACGGGGCATCCTTTGCGGATATGGAAATTGCTTCAGATATATCCTCACCGCTTTTACGTTTGATGCCATAATTCAGTTCAAGTATGGTAAATATTGATTGGGCATATCCTTTTATCGAAAAATGCTCCTTGGTCAAATTTTCTGCAAGACTACACGGAACATATGATTTTGTAAGCCACACAGGCTTGTTATCAATAAATCTTATTCTCTTAAGATAATAACAAGGTTCATCCACAGGCACCTGCAAACGCTGTGCTATTAACTCATCAGCCATAATCTCCTTAAATTCAATTATCCTGGTTGACGGTACCCTGCCCATTTCTATAACCTCTCGGGTAAAGCTGTGCATCCACGTCCAATCATTTGCATCAAGATCGTTGATATATGTCCCTTTTCCTTTAATTGTACGCAGAATTCCCTGGTCAACAAGCTGTTTATACGCCTTTCTCGCCGTAACACGACTGACCTTGTATTTCCTTTGGATTTCCATTTCACTTGGCATAGCTTTATCCTTGGTATACTCACCTTTTTTTATGCCATCCTGGATTTCTCTGCTGATTTGTTTGTACAGCGGTATTGCACTGTTTCTATTAAACCCCATAACATCACCAAATTCTTCTAATTTTTAACTACCATTATATTATATCAACAATATTATATCAATAAACACTTTTCCATCCCCGACCATACTTACTGATTATTTTAAATATCTCAGATGTTGACTCTTTCATTTTATGACCTGCAACTTCTTTATCATTCTCCATCAGGTATTCCTTCCATATGGTTCTCCCTACGGCAATACCGGAAGCACCGGCCATACTTGCAAGGGTAACCTGCTGTTTAAGAACACTAAAGTTAACTCCTGAAGACAGTGTTATCCATGGCACTTCAAGCATTGATGTTACATTTTTACAAATACTAAGATTTTTATCAGTGCTTAACTTTTCGACATCACCGGGAAATTCAATTTTAAAAATATCTATATCATTATCCCTGAATCTTTCTATCATTTCATATGTCAGCATTTCTCTCTGCTTCGCATCCAACACTCCATTGTCAAGGCAATATAATATTGGCTCAAGTAAAAAAGCAATATCATTTTCTTTACATTCAACCGCTATTTTTCTTACCAGTCCCTCCTGTTTATGGCATACGTCCGACATGGGATTATAGAAAATAAACAGCTTTACACATGATGCTCCCATTCTCTTTATCGATTGCACATCAATGTCGTCCATCAGATAATTGCTTTCATTGAAATGTTTTATATTATAATCATTTCCTTCAATGCTTACCATAATTCCTTTGTCTTTAGGCAAAACATTCTCCTCTATACTTTGATAAGCACTATATACAGGATCCATCAACACCCCACTGACCAATGGCGACATAATACTTATAAGTTCAAGCTTTGACTTTACAATCTCTTCAAATCCCACTTTTCTTTTTTGACCTTGTTGCAACATATCCTTATATATATCCCGATGATCAATCGCTAAAATAAAAAAAAATCCGTCTTGTGTAGAAAGCTGCTGCAACCCTCTTCGTTTTCCAACTGTTAAACTCACACACTTCACCCCTTACCACATATGCTGATTTCATATTTATAAATAATTTCTATACCGACTTGGCTTGATTACTTTACCTCCTGTCCAGTATGCAAATTCACTGAATGAATTGCCGCATACTCCTTCTGCCATTACCAAATGATGTTCAATTCCTTCAGTTAGTACAGTATCCATCAAATCCAGAACCGACACTTGTTCACCTTGAAAATTGATATTCTTTATCCATCCACGAGTGCCTGTAAAGCCTGTACATTTATCATTAGTAATCTCTCCGTTAAAGAAAAACATGCCATCACCATTATCAGATATTCGGGCAACAGTAACGTGAGTTTCTTTGAAATAATAGTCGTACGAAAGTCCCATACGATATTCATCGCTCATCTTGCGGTTCATCATAGGATGATTGATGATGGAAATATCCTGGCAACAAGCGGCCATATCCTTGGTTCCTATTCCACAATGCCATAAAAGCAGCATATCTCTCCCTATATCTACATTGGCAAAGTCCATAACCATTGATTTGTTACCGGTCATGGCATTTAGCACAAGCATTGTTATAGCCGCCTGCAAATCACCCTCACAGGACACAGGGATATTATCATCATCATATATTTCTGTAAACGGAACACAAGGCACTATTCCAAACAGCTCTTGAAAATCAGGCCAACAAGCAAGTGCCATCGCATCAAAGCCATATTCCCTGGCTATCTTGGATAATGCCGTATAAACAACAGCACCCTTCGAAAGCATTTCCTTGGTAACATTGATTTTTTTAATGCCCCTGCAGAAATTTTCTCCGGCTTCATCAATTTCTTTCTTTTCCAAGGAATCTGCAACCGCCTTGACCTTCAAAGTAGGAATAATATCAATATTTACGCCAAACCTTTCCTTTAATGCATTGAGATCGGGTTTCATATTATTAAATGTTGGCGCTACCGAGCCAACCCAGCAAATCCTGGCATTTTTCAGTTTATTGATCGCTTTTAACGCCAATATGGTTGGCTTGAAACGTTCAATAAATACCTGGGTATCCACGTTGCCAAAAAACCATTTATATTTTATTTGCCTATCTTTAAAGCACCTCTTAATTATGCTTGTATACATATTAAGTGATACCAGGCTGTGAAGCTTTACATCATTTTCGTTCTCAGGCTCGCCGACTGCCCACAAACCCAGGGCTAATCCTGTATTCGCCAGCACTTCCATTACATCTCCCATGCTAAATGCAGCGTTTTGTATTAAGAGAAAATCAACTTTCTCCTGTAGCATAAATTCTTTGGCAGGTACTGCTTCATCTGCGGTTTCAATAAGTTTTGGGAAACACACTGTATCAAATCCATACTTTTTCCCCAAAGCTTCCAGACCCTTTACGCTCTGTTCATATACCCTGTATTCTTTTGCATAATAAGCAGGACTGTTAACTCCAACCAAACCAATCTTGATGTTACTCATATATAGCCTCCACAATTATATTTCATTAGCTTTAAAACAATGGGCTATCTGCCGGAAAATCATAATAGGACAACATTTCACTGTCTGCCTTGCACAATGAAATTGAAAAACCTGACATCTCCTGGGTTGTTACATAAGTTCCAACCCAATTACGGATTATATTTATTCCAAGCTTTTTAAGATACTCCGCAATATTCTTATAAATAATCATTAACTCCATTCTTGTAGTTGAACCACTATTGTTCAACAATACCATAACATCGTCCCCCGGATTGAATGGTTTGTCTTCAACAAGCTCTTTAATCATGTATTCGACAACTTCATTTGCTGTAGTTAATTTCATTCTGCCTTTTCCGGCTTCGCCGTGAACACCCATGCCAACTTCAATTTCATCATCCGGCAATTCAAAGGTCTTAAGGCCGGTTTCAGGATTTGTTCCGGATTCTACGGCCACCGACAATGTTCTTGTATTGTCACGCACCTTTTCCGCAATGCGAATGCACGTATCCAGGTCAGACCCTTGTTCTGCCGCAGCACAAACTATCTTCCAGCAAAAAAATAATCCTGCTGTTCCTCTCCGTTCCTCCTCTTGTCCCTTAGGTGCCGAGTATATATCATCATACAATATAACCATTTTGGCATTTATACCCTCAGCCTTCGCCAGCATTATTGCCATACGGGAATTCAAAATATCACCCTGATGTGATGATACCATGACCAAAACCCCTGCGCCGCAATCAGCAAGCTTTATGCCCTCAAGAATTTCATATGGGGGCGGAGCCGTAAATATCTTTCCAACGACATTAACATCAAACAAGCCTTTGCCTACAAGGTCCACCATTGCCGGTTCATGTCCGCTTCCATTTCCAATAATGACTCCCACCTTGCCTTTTTGTTTATTTTCTGCCCTGCATAAAAGATTAGGCTCTACAAGCCTGACTCTATCGGAATATGCCTCTGCATAACCCTTCAACATATCGGATACCAAAGTTTTACTGTCATCAATAATCTTTTTCATTTCAATTCTCCTAAATTAAATATTATCATCATAGGGTACAGCCCACAATCTTTCCTTCAAAAGCCTGAATGAAATGATGTCCCCCTCTTTATACAATGTTGCAGACTCAAGTGTTATTTGATACTCTTTACCAAACAAATCAATAATGTATCTAACATGCGTTCCCATAAAAATTCTGGATTTGACTTTTGCTTTCAAGGAATCTGCTCCATCACTTACTTCCACAGCTTCAGGGCGTACTACGAGATATACCTCCCTGTTGTCATCATCGAGTTGATCCAAAGTATAAGCACCGAGCTTTGTTGCAACTGTCCTGCCTTTTTGCGTACCTTTCACAAAATTTGTACACCCAAAGAATTCTGCTATACGCTTTGTCTTTGGCCTTTCGTAAAAAACTTCAGGCACTCCATATTGTTGAAGCTTCCCGTCAAACATAAGGGCAATTTTATCCGCAAGCATAACCGCTTCTTCCTGGTCATGTGTTACACATATTGTTGTCACTTTCATATGCCGTTGTATTTTGCGTATAAGCTCTCTCATTTCGATACGAAGTGAAGCATCAAGTGCCGATAAAGGTTCATCCAGGAGAAATATACGTGGTTCTATTACAAGTCCCCTCGCAAGTGATATGCGTTGTTCCTGGCCTCCTGACAGCTCCGTGGACTTTCTGTCTGCATAACCTTTGAGACGCACAAGCTCCAGCATATTATTAACTTTGACTTTTATTTCATCTTTTTTTTGTTTTCTCATCCTCAAACCAAAACCAATATTTTCCCCAACATTCATATGAGGGAAAAGAAGAGGCTTTTGAAATACCATGGATACTTCTCTTTTTTCAGGTGGTATTTCAATAACCGATTCATCATTAAAAAGCACATCACCTTCGGTTGGTAAAAGAAGTCCTGAAATCATTTTTAATACGGTAGTTTTCCCGCATCCTGACGGCCCAAGGAAAGCAACCAGTTCACCGGGTTCAACCGTTAGATTGAAGTCTTTGACACTTGGTTCCGGTGCACCGGAATAATGTTTTGTTAAGTTTATTAATTGTAACTTTGTCATACTTCTCCACCTCTTACACTTTTAGTTCCTGCAAAATACTTTGGTGATCCAAATAATAAAATAAGTGCAGGCAGGACAAATATGATGCAAATTGCTCCTCCGATTGCATAATCTCCACTATTAAGAAAAGCAAACAATAGCAGCGGCAGTGTTTTAGTTGACGCACCACCTATGATAAGTGTTAACAGGTACTGCGACCAGGACACTATAAATGAAAACATACTTGCCACAATAATTCCCGGTAATATTGCAGGTATCGTAATTTTATAGAATGTTGTAAAAGCGTTCGCGCCCAGAACTCGGGCCTGCTGCTCAAATTCAGGATTATACGCTTCGTATACACTTGACAGGTTCATAATCATATACGGCATAACAGGCACAAGGTGTATCAGTACTACACCATATATGGAATCGCTCAGCCCCAGCTTGATAAATACAACCTGTATCCCCATGGCAACTGCAAGTAATGGAACAATCGCCGGTAAAGTGACAAGGGTGCTTATAAGTTTCTTCCCTTTGAATTTATACATGCCGAGTGCTTTTGCAGCCGGTAATCCGATAGCCAACGATATTGCCGTTACTACAGAGGATATCAAAATACTGCTAAACAGGGAAGATATGATATTTTTTTGGGTAAAAACATACTTCCATGCCCTCAAGCTGAATTCAGGAATAAGATTTGGATAATTCCATCTTAAACTGAATGACCATATAAGAATCGGGATGAAAGGAACAAATGTCCATGTATATAACAAAACAAGTATTATTTTTCTTGTTATATTATTTTGATTTTTCTTTTTGATGCAAGCCATCATTACACCTCTTTAACTATTTTGTGTTGCCATTTTCCTATATAAAAGTATCAATGAAACAACAAATATCGTAATAACAATAGACATAGCCATAGATTCGGGCCTATAGGTTAAATCAACGTTATTATATCTTTCAAATGCAACAATTGCCAGTGTTTTTGGATATACTCCTCCAAGTAAAAACGGCAGCTCGTAAGCCCCAAAACCATATGCAAACGTTAGTATGGAAGTTGACATTATTGCCGGTTTCATAATCGGCAATAAAACATATCTGAAACGCTGCCATGAGTTTGCTCCAAGACTGGTTGCCTGTTCTTCATATACCAAACCTGAGGTTTGAAGCAGTGCAAGCACCGAAACCCCAATAAAAGGCATAAATTTCCACAGCAGTGCAAGTATTATACCCACTCCCATAGGATCAAAAACCAGTTCCGGAAAAGAAGACGGACTTTCGGCAATACCCATCATATTGAATATGCGTGATATGAATCCACTTTGTGTAAACAGCATAAGTATGGCTACACCGCTTACAATATGTGGAATGGGTATTGGAAACTGAAAAGTAAATACTGCAATGCTTTTCCCTATAAAAGTTTTTCTAAGTGCCATAGCAATAATAATGGCTGTAACAATTGATAGAAAAGTTGCCCCAAAAGCAATATAAAAAGAATATACCAGTGAAACCAAAAAAGTCCTTTCTGTAAAAATTGATCTATATGCCTCAAGATCTATCGTTGTTTTCCCTATAATCGGCTGATAGTTCAAACTTTGTACTATACAAAACAATATTCCGCCTAAAAACAGAAATACTATAACAAGTAATGCCGGCAAGAGCAAAAGCCATGGTTTATTTTTTTCATCCATTCATTTCACTCCTTTATATCAACACATTATTTTCTCTCATATTTTTATACCAGCCAGGCACCTTTCCAGGCACCTGACTATTAAACAATCTACTTGATGCCAATTACTTTGAACCTATTTTTTCGGTCCATAATTCATTAATGAAAACATTCAAATAACCGCTTACTTCAGGTACACGGTTTCTAAGCAGCTCTTCTTCTTCTACATAAGCACCCTTTATAAGTTTCCCAAATCCTTTTTTAATTTCATTTAATTCTTCCTCGGACAATCTTGTACTGTCAATAACCGGACGGTAGCTAATATCGGTAATAGCCTGAGCCTGGGTAGAAGGATCTATAAGAATATTTGCAATAACCATTGCTGCGGCTTTAGCATTTGAATTATATGGAATTGCTACATAGTTTACATCTCCAATAGATGTTTCCATAGTATATACCCTTGAAGTTTCAGTATATATTCCGGCTTTAATAGCTGACGATATTCCGCCTCCGTTCAGGGTCATTGAAAAACCAACCTCATTATTACTGTATAACTTATCCAATTCCGAAGTTGATTTTGGGTATGTTTTCCCCTTACGCCACAAGTAGGGAGAAAGCTCTTTTAAGTATTCCCATACAGGAGCACTCATTTCTGCAAACTCTTCTTTAGTAATATCATCTCTCATATACTGTTCATAACCGCCGGTCAATTCATAAAGTATCTGTTTAACAAAACGGGTACCCTTAAAATCCGGAAGTGCCATATAAGTGAATCTTCCGGGATTTGCCTTACACCATTCCAAAAGCTCTGTAAAATTTTGGGGCAGCTCGTCAATACTGTAATGTTCAGAATCATAAATCATTTGCATCTGGGCATTTCCCCATGGAGATTCATGTCCTTCCACTAAAAATCCCATATCATATTTGATAGTAGGTTCTTCCCAATTGACCAGCTTTGCATTCTCAATATCTTCCGACCATGGTCCAAATAATACGTCCGACTGTTTCATTGTCATAAAGTTTGCACCGTTAATCCAGATCAGGTCAACCTCACCACCCGTATTTTTACCGGCAGTTTTCTCCCCCATTACCTTGTTAATGGCTTCAGAAATTGCAGTAACACCTACTCTATTGATTTTTATACCATACTCTGCGGCTTTTCCTGCAACTACAGTGTCTACAAAAGAATTTACTATGGCGCTTCCGCCCCACATATACCAGTTAACCGATTGACCTTTTGCTTCCGCAAGAACCTCGTCCCATGTCATGTCGCCCCAGTTTTCATCAACAGTTTTTGCTGCAACTGTTTCATTTGTTTTAGGGGTTGCATCATTCCCTTTGGATGTCTGCGGTTCATCTTTTATACATCCTACCAACAATCCAATGACCATTATACCTGCAAAAAACATTGACAGTAATCTCTTTTTCATAATCATTCTCCTTTTAATTATTTTATTTTCTTTAATTCAGCCGGTTATATCTGTGCTCTGCCTCCGCGGTATATTTTGATTCGCTTTATGAATTGAATACAATTTGCCAGGCTGATTAAATACATTGAAATTACTTATTATATTTTTTGCATTCACGAACCATTGCTGCTATTTTATCTACATCAGGTATCCATTCGTCTTCAAGGGCTGCCGAAAAAGGAATCGGTGTATGGGGAGGCATCACTCTCATAACAGGTGCTTTTAATTCGCTAAATAAGTTTTCCGTTATTATCGCTGAAAAATCTGCCGCCATACCACAACGCGGATAAGATTCATCTGCCACTACCACTCTGCCTGTTTTTCTTGCAGATGCCAGTATTGTATCAGTATCAAGAGGTGAAATCGTTCTTGGGTCCACAACCTCAACATCAATACCCTCTTTTGCCAGAACCTCTGCTGCTTTCAATGAATATTCAACCATTTTCTGTAATGCAACAATAGTAACATCCTTACCTCCCCTCTTAATATCAGCCTTTCCTAATTCAATTTCATAAGGTTCTTCAGGTACATTACACTCATTCATATACATTCTTTTATGTTCAAGGAAAACAACGGGGTCATTATCCTTTATGGCTCTGATTAACAAGCCTTTTGCATCATAAGCATTTGAAGGTGTCACTACTTTTAATCCCGGCAATGCAGTAAACATCGGATAAAGCGTTTGACTATGTTCGGCTCCAACCCTGAAGCCTCCTCCAACAGTAGTGCGGATAACCATGGGTACGGAATGCTTGCCGCCATACATATAATATAGCTTGCTTGCTTGATTCAGGATCTGGTCAAAACATACACCTACAAAATCAACGTACATGATTTCTATAATCGGGCGGAGTCCGGCATGTGCTGCACCTATACCAAGTCCCACAAAGGCTGTCTCAGATATCGGGGTATCAATGACCCTGCCTCTGCCAAATTTCTTAACCAAACCTTGAGTAACACCAAAAGCTCCGCCCTGTGAATCCTCTGCTGTTTCATGATCCCTTCCCCCACCGCCTACTATATCTTCTCCCATAATAAAAACCTTGTCATCGACTGCCATAGATTGTGAAATAGCTTCATTTACAGCATCCTTTATATTCAATATCCTTTCCATTTTTCCACCTCCCACTAATACTTATCACAATATACATTTGTATAAATTTCTTTTAAATCCGGCAATGCACATGCTTCAGCATAATCAAATGCTTCCTCAATAATCGCTTTTACATCTGCTTCAATCCGGGATAATTCCTGTTCACTCAGCCATTTTTCGCCTAATACACGTTCTTTAAAAAGCTTGATGGGATCTTTTGACCAGTAAAAATCAACCTCGTCTTGTGGTTTGTATAATTGCGGATCTCCCTCATATTGGCCATGATATCTATATGCACGGCATTCGATAAAGAAAGGCCCTTTACCCTCTCGAATATGTTTTACAGCTTTTTTAACCGCCTCATCTACTGCAAAGAAGTCCATTCCGTCAACACTTATACATTCCATCTTATACGCCCTGGCATATCCGGTAGTAGACTCGTGAACCAAATTATAATCAGCTGCCGTTGACATTGCATATTTGTTGTTGTCATTCACAAATAATACAGGCAACTTCCAGATAGATGCTAAATTCATAGATTCATGAAAGGCACCTTGTCCTATTGCCCCATCACCAAAATACGAAACTGTAAGTCCGGTTTCACCTTTGTACTTTGCTGCAAATGCCGTTCCAAGCGATGACGGGAGACCTGCTCCAATAATACCAAAGCCGGCAATGATGTTGATATCCTGGTCTATGGCATGCATATTACCCGCCATACCCCTGCAAACACCTGCATCCTTGCCGCATAATTCTGCTGCGAGGCCTTTAATGTCAATACCTTTGGCAATAGAGTGGGCATGGTTTCTATAAGTAGTTGCCATGTAATCCTGTTCTTGCATGTTCAATGATGTTGCGACAGAATAGGCTTCTGCACCTATTGCTGAATGCATCAGGCCCATTAAACGGTATTTGCGTTTAGCATAATCATGAACCGTCAAGTCAAACTGCCTGATTAACTGCATACGCTTGTATGCTTCCCACAAATAAGCTTTTTCCATCGATAAATCCCCCCTGCTATATTTATCATGTATTAAATTAATATATCCTTTTACAAAAAAATTCAAACCGAAGACTTGTGTTATGATATATCGACTTGTATTGACTTGTATTGTATGTGTATTATTATATCTCTTTCGTTTTTAGTTGTCAACAGTTTTAAGTAAATAAATAGGACAAACGCATCAATTTTTTTCTTGAACCGTATTAACAAGAGGGGTGTATTTAGTAAGTGAAAAATAAAATGCCACGATAAAAAGCACCGTTGAAAAATGATAAAAAAAGTCTTAGATGCCCATAGAAAGAAAAAATTTTAACACAAGGGGGGGCTTAAGGTTATGATAAAAAATGTTAATAACATTTTAACACAAAACATAGGTCAAATGAAATGGATATGAAAGGAAATTACGGAGGACACAATTGCACTTGAAGAGGAAGGTAACCTTATGAAACGGAGATCAGAGGGCGGAGGTCAGAATAGAACCCAGCAGGAACAAAAAGTACCCAGCGACAAGATATCGTAAACGGTGGACGGTTCATTCTCACCCCTCAGCCCTCATCTATTTTTCGGCTTTGAAACCATTTTTTTCTACCCAAATTCATACATCCTGCTATGACTGCATATGATTGACCTTCAATACGCCTTCCAGGCTACTTAACTCATCCATCATATGGTTGATTTTGCCCATATTCCCTCTTAAACTCAACGTAATCAAACCCTGATTAATCTCTCCCGGGTCATGGATGCCGAATCTTCCTAAAATCATGTCTCCATTTTTTGTCAATACATCTTGAACCTTGGGCGCTGCATTTGTTCTGTGGTCTATCCGTATACTCATCACACTTAAATGATCCATCCTGCATCCTCCTTCACAACATTTAACTATATTTTAATCCATCCCTAAAACATTTATACAATACTTTTTACAACCCTGCTGCCCAGCACCTTCAAAATACCCGCAACAGGAACCGATAACAATAAACCGATTAATCCGAAAAATTTTCCCCCTGCCAGCACTACCACTATGGTTATAACAGGGTGCAGCCCTACCCGGCTTCCCACAATTTTAGGAGATAGGATGGCGCTTTCCAATTGCTGGAACGTTACATACAGCACAATAACCCATAATGCTTTAATGGGACTTTGGATAAACGCAAAGATAACAGCCGGAATCGATCCTAAAATAGGACCAAAATAGGGGATAATATTCGCTAATCCCGCAATCATCCCCAAGATTAAAGCATACTTTATACCCAACACCCATAATCCGATCACTGTCAAAATACTTAGCAGCAGTGCTACCAGCAGCTGCCCCCTTACAAATCCCGACAGAACCACATCAATGTCTCTTGCCAAAGCCAATACCCATTCTCGCCCCTTTCTGGGCACCAAAGATATAAGTACTTCTTTAAATTTTTCTTTGTCTTTTAACATATAAAAAGCGATCACAGCACCCAAAACGAAATCGAATAAAAAAGTAAAGATGCCTGTTATAGCCCCCACGGCTTGCTGCAGCGCATTCATTAACGCCTGTTCGATTTCATATATATTCTCATCCAGTATTTCTATGATACGGCTGGGCAGGTCGCTGTACCTGTATTGTATGACAAATTCATTCAATAAACTTTCATAGGTTTCAAAAAACTCAGGAATGGTCTGGGTCAATTCGGTTATACTTCTGAGCAGCTGCGGTATGAAATAAAACATCATCACTGCAATGCCCGCAATCACAAATATATAGATAATTAATATACCCAATATTCTCGGAATCTTTTTCTGCTCAAAAATATTTACCAGAGGATTCAATAAATAGGTCAGCAGCAAAGCAAAAAAAACTGGACTCAAAAGCTCCAGCAGCGGTTTACGGATGCGGTATAAAAAATAAATCAGTAACAAAGCACTAAGTATGCCTATCCCATAAAGAAATTTTTTCCTGTTGTTCATATTATGCACCTACATATAGAGTCTATATTTCGATAAAACCTGTATTGAAATACGGAGAAGGAAGGGAACCTACGAAAATCAAGAGGTCTGAAATCTGCATTTTACAGGTATATAGATATCGGACCTCCGACTTCCGGTTCGACACAATCTCCAAATTATCTTCTCATATCGGCGATATCTTCAATGAAATTTCCCACAACCCTCATAAGATTGCCTGTTTTTTTTCTAAACATTTTTTTATCTCGGCCTTCCATCGGATTAAACAACATACTGGCCGTTGCACCGATAATGGTCCCGGTAATCAGGCCTTTTGTAAAATTACTTCGTCTCATTTCATTCCTCCCTTTCCGAAAAAAAATTTTTTAACCCTTTATGATTATCTTTTAACTGATGTATTTTTTCACTTTCTACAATTACTATTCCCTGTTCCAATTGTATTGATTCAGTGGCAGGCATTATTTTTCTGCCCTCTATTAAGTCCTGAACAAGTCCGTCGGAGATTTCAAATTCTGCCAGCATCCCGGTCTCAAAATCAAACAGGGCATCTTGAATTGTCCCAAGTTTTACCCCGCCATCGGTATAAACCCGTTTTTCTTTTACTTCTTTGCTGTACTGTTTTACAAACTCAGTGCTTGAAAGAAAGCTTTTTAAATCCGTCAAGCATTGTTCTTCGCTGACCAGAACAGCACTTTTACCAACCTTTATAACATCCTGTACCTTTATTGCCTGAGGGCTTGACATCAATTTCCTGTTTTCATGAATGATAAGTGCCGATATTTCTTTCGTATCGGAAATGAATATAATGTCTTTGACAATTCCTATCTTATACCCGCTGGCAATGCTAACCACCGGCAAACCAATGATTTCGCTAAATTTCAACAAAATATTCACTCCACTTTCCTAAGGTACTATAGATAATGAACCGTAAAGTTAGAAATATAATCATACTCCAGTAACTCATATTCCGAATCTAAGAGCTTGTATTGCTTGCTTCGGGCGGGCTTCAAAACTCGCTGGCGCTCAAACAGTTGAAGCCGCTTTTCCTCCGCTGCGCAAACAATCTCTATGATTCTCCATAAGGTTACT